>CAZFKD010000020.1:4603-18148 GCA_964519695.1 uncultured Spirochaetaceae bacterium | reverse complement strand
AGCTCGTCCTCGATGCGATAGTCGAAGCGGTCGTTCAGCTGCCTTTCGATCGAGCCCCCGGGCTCGGGCGGATTCTTGACGTACCAGCGTGTGGTTTCGGCGAGGGCCTGCTCGACGGGCACGACGTCGCGGTAGCCGAGCTGTGTCCGGATTCGAGTCAGGTCGAGCAGCGTGTGGTGGGTTCCGCCGAGAGCGAGCGCGCGGCAGGGGAACGCCAGCGAATTGGGGACGCTGACGATCTCGATCGTCTGGCCGAGGGTATGAGCGATCCGTTCGATGATCTGGGCCACGGTCAACTGGCGGTCGTCGCCGCAGTTGTAGATCTGGCCCGCCGACGCCTCGGGTTGGTCGGCGGCGAGCAGTACGGCGTGCGCCAGATTCGCCGCATAACCATGCGTGACGAGCGTGAGGCCGCCGTCGGCGACGACGATCTGTCGGCGGCCGTCGAGGATCCGCCGGATCACGGACCACTCCCTCGGCACCAGCTGGTAGGGGCCGTAGACATACGGGTATCGGAACACCGCTGCCGTTGGATGCGCCGCGAGGACGGCCCGCTCGGTGGCGACCATCAGCCAGGAGAATCGCTGCTCCTCCTCCGAGGCCACGAGCGTCGCGTCTTCGTGGACGGGAATCGGGAGGCCGGCGGGAAAGAGATCCCCGGGCTTGATGAAGCCGCGATAGGTCGCGAACCCGCCGACGGCGACGAAGCGACCGGTCTTCCCGACCAGGGCTTCGGCGACGTGACGGATCCGCCCGTAGGTCGCCACGACGAGGTCGAAGGTCCGGCGGCCGATCGCCGCGTCGATCGTCTCGCGAAAGTGGGGATCGCCGTGGATGTGGACGACGTCGTCCGGAATCTCGGGGATCTCGTGGGTTCCGCGGTGGAAGATCGTGACTTCGTAGCCCCGATCGCGAAGCCCGTTCACGATGAAGGGGCCCGTCGGGCCGGTTCCACCGACGACGAGCGCCGTCTTGGCCGACCGGGGACTCACCGCGGCGCAGCCGAGAAATCGTCCGGACGGACGCTGGCCGTTCGCTCGCGGAACTCGGTCATCGAGAAGGGCCATTGCGTGACGATGCGCCCGCTCGGCGATCGGTAGTAGCCGTTGCAGCCGGCATTCCAGACCGGAACGCCGGCGATGGCCTGCTGGACCTCGTCGTTGTAGCGGGCCATCGGCTCGGGCTTGACGTCGATCCAGGCGATGCCCTCGCGAGCGAGGCGCTGAAGGTGGCCCAGCACGTGCTCGACCTGATATTCGATCATCGTCAGGATCGAGCCGTTGTTGGTGTTCGGGCCGTAGAGCATGAAGAGGTTGGGGAACCCCGTGGTCGTCATGCCGAGGTAGGCGACTGCGCCATCGCTCCAGGCGTCTTCGATGCGCCGTCCGTTGCGGCCGATGACGTCGATCGCGGAGAGGTACTTCGTCGCGGCGAACCCGGTCGCGAGGATGATCGTATCGACCTCGCGGGATCGACCATCCGCGGTTACGACGACGTTCGCCGTGATCTCGCGGATCGGCTCCGTCACGAGCTCGAGGTTCGGCTCGTTGAAGGCGGGGTAGTACACGTTCGACATCAATGGCCGTTTGCATCCGTACGGATGGGTCGGCCGCAGGTGGGCGCGCACCTCGGGGTCGCGGACCTGCTCGAGCGAGGCGAGGGCCGCAGCGACGGTCGCTGCCTGCCAGTCCGGCTGATTGAAGGTCATGCCCTTGTTCATGCGTGCTTCGATCTCGGCGCGGAACTGGAGGATCGGCGTCGGGTCGGCTCGGAACGCCGCGAGCTGCTCCTCGGTGTAGGGCGTGTCGTCCTTGGGCGTGACCCAGTTCGCCGTGCGTTGGAAGAGATGGACCTGCCGAGCGACCTTCCGGATTTCCGGGACGAACTGGACCGCGCTGGCGGCGCTGCCGATCACGGCGATGCGCTCGCCGGCGAGGTCGTGGTCCCAGTTCCACTGCGCGGAGTGGAAGAGGGTGCCTCCGAAGCGGTCCATGCCTTCGATCTCCGGCCAGGCGAGATCGTTGAACATCCCGATCGCGCTGACGACGACGTCGGCGGTCAGGCTCTCGCCGGTATCGAGGGTGAGCGTCCACTGCGCCCGCGCTTCGGACCATACGGTTCGTTCGACGCCGCTCCGCAGTCGCACATGGGGCATCAGGCCGTACTTCTCTGCGACGCCGCGTATGTACTCGAGAATCTCGGACTGGCGCCCGTAGGGCTTCGACCAGTCGGACTTGATCTCGAACGCAAACGAGTAGAGCGCCGATTGAACGTCGCACTCGCAGCCGGGGTAGCGGTTCAGGTTCCAGGTGCCGCCGACTCCGTCGCTCTTCTCGAGCAGGACGAAATCCTCGAATCCGAGGTCGAGCAGCCGCTTCCCCATGCAGAGGCCGCCCGGACCGGCTCCGATGATCGCGATGCGCAGGCTTCGCTCCGGACTCGTCGCAGAACCCATCATCGACTCCTCGGGGTGCGGACGGCCCGCGGAACCGGGCCGGATCGATCGATGCGGGAATTGGTAAACCATAAGTTCTCAACTGGGTAGACCTGGTTGACCATTGCGAAACGCCTTCCTACGCTCCGCGACATGCGAAGCAAGACCGATACGGTCTCTTCATCGCGGCCGCGCTCCGGATCGCTGGCGGTCCTGCGCCATCGCAACGATGCGGTCCGCCACCTGACGGTGATCGCGCGGGACCTGCAGGCGCGGATGACGCGGGGGCTGGTCTTCGAGCAGGGCTTCGATTCCCTTCGCTCGAGCCTGGGGCCGTTCCTATCGCTGCTCTGGACGGAGGACCGCCCGATCACGGTTCTTGCTCGCCAGCTGGGGATCACGAAGCAGGCCTGCAGCCAGCTCGCGAACCGGGCCGAGGGGGCGGGCTATCTCGAGCGGCTTCCCGATCCCGACGACCGCCGATCGAAGATCCTGCGCCTGTCGCCGCGCGGTCGATCGCTCATCGCCCGGTCCGTCGACATCGTGCGGAAGACAGACCGGGACCATGCCGCCATCGTCGGTCCGGCGGCCTACGCTGGATTCACGGCTGCGATCGCGAAGCTCTACGAGGCGATCAACGTACCGACGAAGAACGATCTCGCCTATCTCGCGAAGGCCACGCGAACCGTCGGCGCCCTCCCGCTCATCATGCTCAAGGCCCAGCAGGACTTGATGCAGTCGACGGCTGCCCACGGTCATGCCGGCCTGAAGATGTCTCATGGACAGATCCTGAGCTTCGTCGGCGCAGCGGGCGTCCGCATCAGCGACCTGGCGCGGGTCCACGCGGTCGGACGACAGACGATCGGCGCAACGGCAGGGGATCTCGTCTCCCTGGGCTACCTCCGACGCGAGCTCGATCCGAACGATCGTCGTGGCGCGTTGCTCTTCCTGACGGATCGCGGCGTACGGCTCGTGCGGGATTCGATCATCGAGCTCCGCAAGCTCGAGACACGGGTCGAGCAGATCCTCGGTCGTCGTCTACTGGGACGGTTCCTCGCGGTCGCGCGAGATCTCCACGCGGCGCTCGATGTGGGCGACGACATCTTCGACGTCGCGTCGGCACGCGCGAGCGACCGGCCACCGGCTCGCCGCTCGCCGCAGGGCGAGAGCGACCTGTCCCGGCTCGCCGAGCGCCTCCATCGCGAGCTCGGACCCGTGAAATCCAGGCAGCTCGCGACCCTGCTCCAGGGTCTCCCGGCCAGGGCCGCGCCTTGATCGAAGCATCGAGCGGCTGCGGATGCACGAACGAAAACGAAGAAAGGGCAACCTCCCCCATGAGCAAACCGATCCCCAGCGCGACGCCGGCCTCGACCCTCGATTGGATCATCGATTGCGATACGCATATCTCCGAGCCGCCCGATCTCTTCTCGTCGCGCCTGCCCGCGAAGTGGCATTCGAAGGCGCCCCATGTCGTCCGCAACGAGACGAACGGCCTCGAGATGTGGGCCATCGGCGAGCAGGGCAAGGGCTCGATCCCGATCGGGCATACCGCCGTGGCCGGCTGGAAGGCGCCGTTTCCGTCCGCGCCTTCGGGCTTCGCCGAGATTCCGAAGGCCGCTCACGATCCGCATGCGCGTCTCGAGTACATGGACTCGCTCCGGATCTGGGCGATGGCGCTCTATCCGAACGTGAGCGGCTTCGGCTCCCAGGCGTTCCTCGAGCTTCGGGAGCCCGAGCTGATGCTCGCCTGTGTGCGCGCCTACAACGATTTCCTGACCGACTGGTGTGCGCCGGCGCGCGAGCGCTTCATTCCGATCTCGGCGATGCCGTTCTGGGACGTTCAGGCTTCGGTGCGCGAGATCGAGCGCTGCGCGAAGGCGGGTCACAAGGGCGTGCTCTTCACCGGCGCGCCCCAGGATCACGGCATGCCGGCGCTCGCGAGTCCGCATTGGAACCCGCTGTGGGAGTCTGCGCAGGCCCATGATCTTCCGATCAGCTTCCACATCGGCTCGGGCGAGTTCACGAGCTCCGACTGGACCCCGGAGCGCCTGGCGCTCTACGGGCCCGGCGGCATCAACGCCCAGACCTCGATCGGCCTCTTCCTCGAGAATGGTCGCCAGATCGTCGACCTGCTCTTCTCGGGTGTGCTGCCGCGCTTTCCGGATCTGAAGTTCGTCTCCGTCGAGAGCGGCATCGGATTCATCCCCTTCCTGCTCGAGGCCTGCGACTACACCTTCGACTATGGTCAGGTCCGGGCCCATCGACCCGAGTTCGAGTTGAAGCCGAGCGAGTATTTCGCCCGCCAGGTCCACGGTTGTTATTGGTTCGAGGAATACGCCCCGCGCCATATGCTCGATACGCTTCCCGTCGACAACATTCTCTTCGAGACCGACTACCCCCATCCTGTCTGCCTCTATGGGGACGTGCGCGAGAAGATCGAGGCGGGGCTGTCGGATGCGCCGACGGCGCTGCGTCGCAAGCTGCTCTTCGACAACGCTGCCCGGATCTACAAGGTGGAGCGACCGCCGAACTGATGCGCGCCCGGACGCCATGGGATCGCAGGGCCAGTGGATGATGAGAGCAAGGAAGGCTTCGCATGGGCAGGCTCGACGAGAAGGTGGCATTGATCAGCGGCGGCGCGCGGGGTCTCGGGCGTGCGATGGCCGAGGAGTTCGTGGCCGAGGGCGCGCGCGTCGTGATCGGCGATGTCCTCGAGAAGACGGCCGCCGAGGCCGCCCGTGAGATCGGGGATCGGGCCTCGGCGATCCGACTCGACGTGACGCAGGAGCAGAGCTGGAAGGAGGCGATCCAGGCCACGCTCGCGGCGTTCGGATTCCTGAACGTGCTGGTCAACAATGCGGGCACCGCGGAAGGCTCGGCTTTCCACGAGACGACCCTCGAGAGCTATCGCCGGGTCACCGAGGTCAATCAGACGGGCGTGTTCCTCGGCATGCGCGCGGCGGTCGACCCGATGACGCGGGCAGGCGGAGGCTCGATCATCAACATCTCGTCGATCGACGGCATGGTCGGTTCGCCCGGCATCATCTCGTACATCGCGAGCAAATGGGCCGTCCGAGGAATGACCAAGGCGGTCGCGATGGAGCTGGCGCCGCGGGGCATCCGGGTCAATTCGATCCACCCGGGCCATGTCCATACGCTGCTCGCGTCGCAGCCGGGCCAGGACCGCAGGCCGATCGAGGAGATGATCGAGGCGCATACGAGACGCTTCGCGCCGATGGGCCGAACCGGCAAGCCGTCGGAGATCGCGAAGCTCGCGGCCTTCCTCGCCTCGGACGACAGCTCCTACTGCACGGGCTCCGAGTTCGTCGCCGACGGCGGCTTCACGGCCGGATATGCTTCTCCCGCCTCGCCGAATCCCTTCTGATCGCGCGTCCCTGAACGGAATCCCATGAAGCTCGAAATCGCCGGCGTGCCCCTCCATACGCGCTGTCTCTCCGTCGCCCTGAAGCAGGGATCGGGCGGCGTAGTCGAGTTTCGCGCCGACATCCTGGACCTGCGCAAGGGCGGCCTGATGGCGCTCGGCGGTCGGGTCACGATGGCGGGCATCATCCACAAGATGGAGCTTTCGGGCCGCTTCGCTGCCGATTCGGGACGCCTCGAGCAGATCGAGTGGTCGCAGTCCCATGTCATGCACGAGCCGAACGCGAGCTCCCGCGGCGAATGCTGTCGCGATCCGATGCCCCGCTTGAAGGACCTGGTCGGACGGCGCTTCGGCGACGACTTCTCGGCCGGACTGAAGGGCTGTTTCGGCGGTCCGCTCGGCTGCACCCACGTCAACACGCTGCTCCAGGAAGTCGATGCCTTCGCCTCGAGGCATCGGATGCTCCGGCGGGACGATCCGGAGTACGCGAAGCCCCGCGCGATCGGCGAGCGGATCGCTGCCCGCAGTCTCTTCTTCGACGCGTTCTTCGGGGAAGGCAGCACGACGACCGATCTGAGCGTTCGACTGGCCGATCTGCACTACGCCCCGAGCGACGCGAGCGGGCGGGAATCGGTCGCCCTCCACGCGGAGGTCCGCCTCGTCGCCGAGGCGGATCTGGCCGGCTGGAAGCTGCATTCGATCGCGGCCAAACAGCGCAGTCGGTCGGGGCCGGCCTTCGGTGACGCGGCGTGGGAGCCGCGGTCGCAGGATCTCGAAGTCTTCGTCGGCCGCTCTCTCTTCGGCGGGATGAACCGATTCTGTCTCGAACGATTCGGCGGCCGGGAACCCGATGCCCGGCTCCTCTCGGCGCTCATGAGCCTCTCGCCCGGCATGACCCAGGTCGGCGCGGCCCTCTCGGACCAGCTGGCGCCTTCGTCCGCGGCGGGGCTGCGGACCGGTGGGCTGAGCGGGCCGGGGCCGTGCTTCATGCTCCGAGCGGACGGTCCCTTGATGGAATCGATCGGCGCGCGGGAGCCCGAGGCGAGCTGAGGAGGGATCCTCTGATGGATTTCGACCCGAACGACGCCCGTTGGAGCCGAGATGGGTTGCCGGAGGATTTCCTCGACGAGATTCGCCGGCGGGGCGGGATCTATCGGCTGCCCCGGGGCGGAACGTTCCTGGGTTGCTACGACCAGGTCGCGGCGGTCTTCCAGGACCCTTCGACCTACCATGCGACCCTGAACTTCGCGGGCGAGCCCGTGTCGGAAGAAGATCTCTATCTGCCGGAGATCGATGAGCCGCGGCACGGGCAGATTCGCCGCGTCGTGAACGCCTTTTTCAGTCCGCGGCGCGCCCGGGATTTCGAGTCGGACATCGAGCGGATCGCCGTCGAGCTGATCGCCCCGATCCTCGCGAGTGGTCGAGGGGATCTCGTCGCATCGTTCACCCGGCACCTCCCCAGCCGGAGCGTGGTTCGCGCTTTGGGGCTCCCGGAGTCGGATGCCGAGAATCTCGTTCGGTGGTCGAACGACGGCGTCCTCGCGCCTCGAGGGGCCGGCGCCGAGAAGCTTCCGATCCGCATCTATCTGTCCAGGCTCGTCAGCGAGCGAGCGGCGACAGCGGAACGTCCGGACGACTTCTTGACGCGTCTGATCCAGACCACGGTCGGCGAGCGGAAATTGAAGCCAGCAGAGATCGTGGCCCAGATGCAGATCCTGCTCGTCGCTGCGGTCGAGACCACGGCGAAGCTGCTCGGCAAGCTATTCTCGAACCTGGTGCACGACCCCGATCTATACGCACGACTCCGCGCTGACCGCGAACTCGTCCCGAAGATGGTCGAAGAAACCCTGCGATACGCGCCACCAGCCTGGGCGCCATACCGGATCACGCGTCGCCCGGTGGATCTCGGAGGCGGCATCCAGCTCGGGGCAGGCGAACTCGTCCGGCCCGGGATCGGGTCCGCCAATCGCGATGCCTCCGTGTCCGCCGATCCCCACCGGTTCTCGATCGACCGGCCCAACATCAAAGACCATCTGTCATTCGGCGGCGGACCCCACGTCTGCCCAGGGGCTTATCTCGCCCGACTCGAGGGCCGCATCGCGCTCGACGCATGGCTCGATCGCGTGTCGGCGATGCGGCCGGTCCCCGGCTTCGACTACGAACCCATCCCGACGGTCGACGTCGACCGACCGGCTTCGCTTCCGGTGCTGATCCAGCCGGCCTGAAAGATTCGCCCGGTCGGTTCGCTCGCGAGCTCTTTTTCGTCGGCGACGAGTCGCGCTTCGATCGCGGCCTGCGATCGGGAAGGCGAATGCTCTACCGCGTCGTGCCCGCGCTGGCGATCAGGTCCCGCAGCGGCACGACTCGACCCGAAGTATGCGGGATCGATTCTGCACCGACCCAGCGCAGCGCGAGCCCGCCCCGGGCATGCCCGGCTGTGTCGAGCCAGTTCGGCACGCCCGGATCGCGGCGCGCGATCACGACGCGGACGCGGCCCGCTGCGTCGGCGACCGCGGTCGCCGCGTTCACGTGGGTATCGAACTGCATGAAGTCGAAGGACTCGAGCCAATGGTTGCCGATCTGGAGGTTCCAGTAGTCGCATTTCGGGGGCGCGAGATCGACGACGAAAGCCTCGTCCTCGCCGATCTCCCAGTAACTGTAGAAATAACGTGTGCTCGGATCGCCCTGCGCTGCGGCGGAGAGCGCGGGATCGATTTCTCGAATCTCGTAGCGATGACTCTCGAAGGATTTCGTCCAGCCGAGAAACTGGCTGACCGTCCCTTCGAGGACCACGCCGGCGCGCTGGAGGCCTCGGGTGAACGCTTCGGGGTCGAGCGGGGCGGGCCGCGTGGGCGGATCGAGGCAGACGAGCTCGAGCTCGGGCAGGCGATCCGTCGCGCGGCGCAGAAGGGTGATGCGCGAGTTGAAGTTGTTCGTTCGGGGGCCGGTTCGCAGGCCCTTGGCGGGATCTTCGTCGGGGCCGATCCGGATCTCGAAGCGACCCTGATCGTCGAGCGGGACGTTCTCGCTGTCGAGGTAGCCGTCGCAGACGAGACCCGTCGGCGTTCCGAGGGCCCCGGAGTAGATCCCGAAGCCGATCCGAGCGGCATCCCGCAGCCGGCCTCGCAGCAGATAGCGACTTCCGGCCACGAGCTTCGCACCGAAATAGGCGTAGTCCGGGTTGTCGAGCCCGATCTTCAGAAAATCGCCCTGTACGAAGGGAAGTGGGTTCGGCTGGGCGTCGGCGACGGTGTCGCGCAGGAATCCGCGCGCCAGCCGCGCCACATAACGAAGGCCCTCGGCGCGGTCCAGCGGATCGGCGGGAGCCGAGTCGAGGACCTCGTGCCCCGTTCGTTTCAACCGTTCGCAGAAGTCGTCCCAGACCTGGTCGATTTCGATGCGTGAGTCGACAGCCGATTTCTCCATATCGCGCCCTCCGAGCCCCGATCTCAGCCGCCCTGCAGAACGCGTCCGGGAAGCGCGCCCGTATGTTTGTTGTGCTCGAGCACGACGGCGCCGTTCACGATCGTGGCGACGTAGCCCTTCGAGCCGACGACGAAACGTTCGCTGTTCGCCGGAAAGTCCCGGGCGAGCCAGGTCTCGCCCTTGCCGAGCTGAGACATGTCGATCAGGACGAGGTCTGCGAAGTAGCCCTCGCGGATCGCGCCGCGATCGGTGATTCCGTGGACCACGGCGGGCATGAAGGCGAGCTTGAAGACGGCCTCTTCGAGGGTCAGGACGGAGGGGACGTAGTCCGTCAGGAGGTTCGTCGTGTAGTCGGCGCCGACGAAGGACGCGAGATGTGCCCCGCCGTCGCTCGAGCCGGCCATCACGAAGGGCTCCTTCATGACGGTCGCGCAGATCTGGTTCATGTAGGCGGCGATTTCCGGCTGCGTCACCATGGCGAACCAGGTCTCGAGACTCTCGCCGAGGGCGAGATCGAGGAAGCAGTCGATCGGACGAGCGCTGGTCGCCGCTGCGAGCTCGGCGATCGATCGGCCGACCTTGGCCTGGTTCGCCGGGTCGACGACCTTTTCGACGGCCAGGTTCTGCCAGGTCGCTCCGATCGTCTTGCCCGCGCTGGAGGCGAATTCCTGCTCGAGCTGGTCACGGGTCGCCGGATCCCGCAATCGCTCGCTGCGAGCGGGCTCGGCGAGACACAGCACCTCGCGCCACTGCGGCATGTCGTCGAAGACGAAGGTGTCGGAGAGCTTGATGTGGAGACCGCCGCGGTTGGTTCCGAACTGCGGGTGGAGGCGCGCGCCCCGGGCGTTCGCCTCACGGCAGAACGCGAGGGATTTCGACCAGCTCTCGGGATCCTCGGCCGAGGGGAAGAGCAGGTTCAGCTCGACCGGCCGGCCGGAGGCCTCGTGCATGCGCAGCATCAACTCGCGGTCCGCGTCGTCGTAGCCGCGGCCGAAGCTGCGCGGGATGATCTCGCATGCGCCGCGATCGAATTCCGCGAGCACGCTCGCGAGCGCCACGACCTCGTCCGCAGAAGCGTGATTGCTCGGGACCTCCCGCCCGTCCTCGCCGACGTGGAGCGCGAGCTGCGAGGTCGAAAACCCGATCGCACCCTCCCTCATCGCCTGACGGACGCATTCCTTCATGGCCTCGATCTCGGCCGGCGTCGCGCGCCGCTCCGAGGCCGCGTCGCCCATGACGTAACGCCGCACCGCCGAATGCCCGACATAGCTCGCGACGTTGACACCGACCTTGCCCTCGAAGCGCTTCCAGTAGTCGCCGTGGCCGCCGCCCTTGAACTTGAGACCCTCGGCGAGCGCCGGACGCGACATGCCCTCCACGCGCGAGAGCATGCCCGCCAGCCAGTCGACGTCTTCGGGCTTCGAAGGGGCGAGCGTGAAGCCGCAGTTTCCGGCGAGCACCGTCGTGATTCCGTGCCAGCAGGAGGGCGTCGCGATCGGATCCCAGTCGAGCTGGACGTCGTAATGGGTATGGATGTCGATGAAGCCGGGGACGAGGACCAGACCCCGGGCGTCGATCACGCGCGCCGCTTCGCCGTCGATCCGGCCGATCTTGGCGATCCGTTCGCCCTGTATGCCGACGTCGGCGACGTAGGCGGGGATTCCGGTGCCGTCGACGACCTTGGCGCCGCGCAGGACGAGGTCGAAGTCGGCGGTCGGTCGGGTTCGGGTCGAGGCCATGGGTCGGGCTCCTTGTGGGCCGGGAGATTCCCGGCGAGGTCCGGGGGCGACGGCATCGGCGTCGCTCTTCTGCGCGCCGCGCTTCTCGGCGAATCGCAACGAGGTCGGCATCGAGTCTAGTGCGATCGGGAGAAGCGGCCACCAACCCGCGAGCTGGCGACGTACGGGCCGGGGCGGTACCTCCTGCGCTGGGCGTCGCCACACCGGGTGAGCAAGCGAGGTTCGCAATGAAGGGACGATTGGAGGGCAAGGTCGTGCTCGTCACGGGGGCGGCTCGAGGCCAGGGCGAAGCCGAAGCCCGGCGCTTCGTCGCGGAAGGCGCGCGCGTCGTGATCACCGACATCCTCGATGCCGAGGGCAGGGCGCTCGCCGCTTCGCTGGGAGAGCCTGCCGACTACCAGCGCCTCGACGTCACCGATCCCGCCGGCTGGGATGCGGCCGTCGCCCGCACTTTGCGCCGATTCGGCCGGCTCGACATCCTGATCAACAACGCCGGCATCGGCATCGTCGCGCCGCTCGATGCGATCGCTCTCGAAGATCATCGCCGCGTCATCGACATCAATCTCCACGGCGTCTTCCTCGGGATGCGCGCCGTCAAGCCGGCGATGCTGGAGTCGGGAGGAGGGGCGATCGTCAACATCGCCTCGATCGACGGACTCGTCGGTGTCGCGAACATGACGAGCTATTCGGCGAGCAAGTTCGCCGTGACCGGGATGACGCGCTCGGCCGCCCTCGAGCTGGGACCGCTCGGGATCCGGGTCAACTCGATCCACCCGGGCGTGATCGACAGTCCGATGGTCCGTGAAGCACCGGTCGCGGTGCGCGAGCGACTCGACCGGCTCCTCGCGAAGCAGGCGATCCCGCGCATGGGTCGACCGGATGAGGTCGCTGCGCTCGCGCTATTCCTCGCGAGCGAAGAAGCGAGCTACATCACCGGCGCGCAGTTCGTGATCGACGGGGGCCATATCGCGGGCCCGTGGCGCGAACCGGTCGCCTGATCTCGAGCGGCGTCGGGAGAGGTCGGAACGAGAAGGGCAGGGGCGAACTGAGGGCGGCGACGGGGGGCGACGGGCCCGTCGACCGGCCGTCCTGCTGCCGGGGGAGGCAGGTCGGGGCGCTGTTGCGCGAGCGTGCGAAAATGGGAAGAATACGCCGCTTTTCCGCACCTCCAGCAAGGAACATCCCGACAGCCCTGGCGCTCTGCCCGTCCGCTGGCGTCGGATGCGCGTTCTCAATCGACCCATCGAAGCCCGGCGGCCCCGTTCGAGCATGCAGGGCATGTCGGGGATCGACGCCCATGGAAGGATCTCGACGATGACCCGCTTTGCGCGACTGTTATTCGTGTTCGCCGCCGTTCTCTTTGCGCTCGCTTGTCAGAAGGAGACGAGCTCTGATTCGGGAGCTGCGGCGGGCGAGCTGACGAGCGAAGATCAGAAGACCGTCTATGCGCTCGGTCTCGCGCTCTCCCGCGAGCTCGCGCCTTTTGCCCTCGACGAGGCCGAGCTCGGCGTTCTCGCCCGGGGTCTGACGGATGGCGCGCTCGGGCGGCCGCCGGTGGTCGATCTCGAAGCGCAGATGCCAAAGATCCAGGAGTTCGGGATGGCGCGCGTCGCCGCCGCCGCGGCGGAGGAGACGATGGCATCGGAAGCCTTCCTGGCCGAAGCCGCGGCCAAGCCGGGCGCCGAGAAGCTCGAATCGGGACTCGTCTACAGCGAGGTCACGCCCGGCACGGGCGCGTCGCCGACGGCCAGCGACACCGTGAAGGTGCACTACCACGGTACCCTGCGCGACGGAACGGTCTTCGACAGCTCGGTCGACCGCGGGGAGCCGGTGGAGTTTCCGCTCAACGGGGTCATTCCGTGCTGGACGGAGGGCGTCCAGAAGATGAAGATCGGCGGCAAGGCTCGACTCGTCTGCCCTGCGAGCATCGCCTACGGCGAGCGGGGCGCGCCGCCCAAGATCAAGCCGGGCGCGGCGCTCGCCTTCGACGTGGAGCTGATCGAGATTGGCTCCGCACAGGCTCCCGCGCAGCCGTAGGGATACCCGCCGACGGGGGACGGCGCGGCGCCCGGGGACGAGGGGGCGCAGAGCGGAGCTGGGCGCGCGCCATCGAGGCCCGCGCGGTCGGGCGCGCGACGGTTCCCTTCATTTCGACGAAGCGTGCCGACTCTCCGCGGCTGCGACGATCTGATCGGACGCGAAGGTCAACGCCTGTCGGGCTCCTTCGAGGAAGGTTGCCGCGTCCGGGTATTCGCCCGGGTCGGCGACGTAGCTCCATTCGAGCCGGCATTCCTCGCCGTCGTCGTCGATCGCGATCGTGGCTTCGTAGGCCTCGAGGGGAGCACCGGCGACGAGGGCGTAGCGACGCCTTGAAGGCGGCTCGAAGGCGAGCGTCTCTTCGACGAGGTCGTAGTCCCCGAGGCGGAACGCGATGATGGATCCGCGACCGTGGGGCGGCGGATCGCCCTCGACCGCATAGCCGGCGGCGCTCAAGACATCGAGCAGGGCTTCCCAGGCCAGCGCGCGCGGGGCGCGAATCCGTCGCTCGATCCGAAAGCGCTGCC
>CAZFKD010000020.1:779-4593 GCA_964519695.1 uncultured Spirochaetaceae bacterium | reverse complement strand
ATGCTCCCCCCGTACGCTCGATCGATCCCGTTCTTTCGATCTCGCCGAGCTCGCGCCCGGGCACCGGATCCCATCGGCCGAGCCTAGAGAAGTCGAGCGGCCGGCAGTACTTCGCGGGCCACCTGCTCGAGGGCGCCCAGCGTGGCGTCGTAGCTTCGATCGCCCGCTCGGCTGATGCCGGCGATGAGATGATCGAGCCCCGCCGCCGCGAAGGCCTGCAGCCCGTCCAGGATTTCTCCGCTCGATCCCTGCATCGAAGCGCCGGGAACGCGGGGCTGGCCCGCGCCGACGACGATGCCGTCGATCAGCGAGAGGGTCAGCGAGGCGGGATCGCGACCGGCGGCTCTGGCCAGGATCCGCAGACGTTCGTGATCGCGGCGGAGCTGCTCGGGACTCGAGGCGATCGCGAGGTGGCCCGTCCCGTGCGCGACGCTCCGGCGCAGAGCGCGCTCTCCGGCGCCTCCGATCCAGATCGGAATCCCGGTCGCGCGCGCCGGGCGAGGCCGCGCCCCGATCTGCGAGAATCGGAAATAGCGTCCCTCGAAGTCGACGGTCGCTTCCGCTGTCCAGGCGGCCTGCATCACGCGGAGGGCCTCGACCGTGACGGTGCCGCGGTGCTCGAAACGTTCGGCATCGAGACCCAGTGCTTCGAACTCGTCCCGAAGCCAGCCGACCCCGGCGCCGAGAATGATCCGGCCGCTCGAGAGCTGGTCGATCGTGGCGAGCATCTTCGCCGTCAACAGCGGATGCCGGTAGGGAACGACGAGGACGGCGACCCCGATCTCGACGCGCTCGGTCGCTTCGGCCAGAGCGGCCATGAGCGCGAGCGGCTCGTGGATGTCCTGCTCCCAGGTATACGGAAATCCCTCCCGCGAATGGGGATAGGCGGCGCGAATCGTTCGGGGAAGCACCACGTGATCCGTCACCCAAACGGAGTCGAAGCCGAGACGCTCGGCCTGCCGCGCCAGATCGATGCAAGCCCGTGCACTCCGGCCGGTCTCCGGAAAGCCGCCGAAATTGTTGACGAGCACCCCGATCTTCATGGATGGATCGACCTCCTGGAGAATGCCGCTGCGTCCGGCCGTCAGCCTACAGCGTTCTCGCCGCCGCCGACTGACCCTCCGGCGCGCGTTCGTGTCGGCTTCGTCCCGCCCGACCGGGCCGGGGCGATGCCGCGGATCGCGGGCGGATCGCTGGGCAATGGCGATATCGTGCGTTCTTCGGGGCCGTGGCCCGGGTCGTGGCTTTCGGGTCGAATGGGATCGAGAGGCGGCCGAGTCGTCGGTGGGTCGAACGGCTCGCGAGGGGATGCATGGCGAGGACGGGTGACGAGCGGCGACGGGGAACGGCGGAGGGAGCGGCCATGGGCAGAGCGGCCCACTCTCTGCATGCCCAGACGCCCGTGCTCGATGATTTCTGGGCGCTCGAGCTGATCGATCCGTCGGCGCGGGCGCTCGTGCGTGATCCCTCGTTCGGGGCAGGTGGCATGCTCTGGGATGAATTCGATACCTCGCCTCTGTTCGCGGTCAACGTGGGCTCGCTGCGCTATGCCGAGGACGAGGTCGAGCGCTGCGTCCGCGCGGGGATCGACCAGTACGTGATCCTCGGCGCCGGCTTCGACAGCTTCGCGCTGCGCCGGGAGGATCTCGTCGGGCGCCTGAAGATCTACGAGGTCGACCATCCCGACGTCCAGGCGCTGAAGCGAGCGCGAATCGCGGAGGCGTCTCGAAGGCCGGCATCGCTGCCGATCTTCGTGCCCGTCGACTTCGAGATCGTGGGGATTCGAGCAGGGCTCGGGAAGACGGATTTCGACCCGCGACGCCGCACGGTCTTCTCCTGGATGAATACGCTGCCCTATCTCTCCGCAACGGCGATCGAGTCGACGCTTCGGGACATCGCGGGGCTCGCCGCCGAAGGCAGTCGGCTCGTGCTCAACTACGCCTGCGATGTTCCCCTGTCCGATGCGCAGGCGAGCTACCTTCGGTCGCTCCGCGAGCGCCTCGGTCAATCCGACGAGCCAATGCATCCGCCCTGGCGTCCCGCGGACTTCGAAGACTTGCTGAAGCGCTGCGGCTTCTCCGTTCGGGAGCACGGCAGCGAGCGCGATCTCGAGGCCCGCTATTTCGCGGATCGGAGCGACGGACTCGCGCCGACCACGCCGGCGAGAATCGTGGTGGCGGAGCGCACCTCGGCGCCGTGCCGGCCCGCCTGAACTCGGGCGCGTCGGGTCGAACTCGAGGATCGGGCTCTTCTGGGACCCGATCCCCTCCCATCGCTGGTCTACGCGGCCGGCAAGAACGGATGGGTCAACCTGGCCCGGTCCCGGCGGACGCTCGCCTGCCGGACGCCCCGCCGCTTCAGCCCTCAGTCTCTCTCGCCGACCCGTTGCGAGGACGAGAGGAAATGGAAGGAGCGCCCATGGCCAGGACCCGAATCCATTTCCACACCGCATTCACGATCGGCACCGTCGACCCCCGTGTCCGCAGTAGATGATGCTGACCCACGAGCGCGCCCTCGTGAAGATCCGCGACGACATGCCCCTCGATCGCGCGGCATTGATCGGATGCGGCGTGACGACGGGGATCGGCGCGGCCCTGCGCACGGCCGCAGTCAAGCCGGGCTCCGTCTGCGCCGTCATCGGCGTGGGCGGCGTCGGGCTCTCCGCGCTCCAGGGCTGCCGCATCGCGGGAGCCAGCCGCATCATCGCAGTCGATACGATGCCCTGGAAGCTCGAGCTCGCCCGCGACCTCGGGGCGACCGACGTCATCGACGCGACGAAGGGCGACCCGGTCGCGCAGGTCTAGGAGCTGACGAGCGGGGGCGTCGACTACGCCTTCGAGTGCATCGGCCTCACGCCGACGATCCTGCAGGCTGTCGGCATGGCCGCCAAGGGCGGCGCGGCCGTGCTGGTCGGGGTCCTCGCGGCGGGCAAGACCGTCCCCATCAACGCCGCCGAGATCACCCTCATGGAGAAGCGGATCCTCGGCTCCTTCATGGGCTCGAACGCCTTCCGGCGCGACATGCCCCAGTACGTCGACTACTACCTGGACGGCCGCCTCCGCCTCGACGAGATGATCTCGCAGCGCATCCCGCTCGACGAAATCAACCCGGCCTTCGACGCCATGAAGAAAGGCGAAGTCGCGCGCTCGGTCATCGTCTTCAACTGAACCGGGAAGTCGATCGTGCAACAGGGGCGAAGGGGCTCTCTGCGGATGCAGCGGCCGGCGGTGGATCGTACGAAGAAGCGGGTTTTTCGATGGTCGGGGCCGGAATGGCGGCTAGTCTACGGACGGTTTCGAATGTGAGCACGGATCAGGGGAATTCCCCAAGACGGGAGCAGGTGAAGGTATGTCCAGAAAATTCTTTCAGCGTTACAAGGTGATCGACGTCGATACGCACATCACGGAGCCCGCAGACGTCTGGACCGCGCGCGTCTCGAGCAAGTGGGGCAAGAGCGTGCCCCATATCCGGCGAATCGAAGGCAGGGACATGTGGTTCATCGGCGATCAGCCCGCCGGCGGCCCCGGCTTCTATACGATGGCCGGTCACCATGACACCTTCCCGAACGTCCCGATGGGCTATGACGACATTCCGGCCGCTTCCTACGACGCGCACGCGCGACTGAAGCTCATGGACGAGGAGGGCATCTACGCGATGGTCCTCTATCCGAATCTCGGCGGCTTCGGGTCGGGGGGCTTCCTGAGGCTCGGGGATCCGGCTTTGATGCTCGAATGCGTCCGGGCCTACAACGATTTCCTCGTCGATTGGGCGAGCGCCGATTCGAACCGCTTGTTGCCGGTGACCGCGTTGCCTT
>CAZFKD010000020.1:0-769 GCA_964519695.1 uncultured Spirochaetaceae bacterium | reverse complement strand
CGTTGCCTTTCTGGGACGTCGATCAGTCGGTCGCGGAAATCCAGCGATCGGCCGCGAAGGGCCATCGCGCGGTGCTCTTCGGCAGCCGACCGGAGACGTTCGGTCAGCCGCCGCTGGCGCACAAACACTGGGACCCGGTCTGGGCGGCCACTCAGGACGCCGGCCTCTCGATCAGCTTCCACATCGGCTCGGGCGACATCAGCGACATCATGAACGACGCCGCATTGATGGGAACCAAGGCCAACTTCTCCCGCGGCGGCTCCCTCGCGCTCCTCGACAACCAGCACTGCCTCGCGAACCTGCTCTTCGGCGGCGTCTGCGCGCGCTTCCCGAAGCTCGACTTCGTGTCGGTCGAGAGCGGCGTGGGCTGGCTCTCGTGCGTGCTCGAGACGTTCGACTGGCAGTGGACGAACGGCCACGTCCGCAAGGAGCATCCCGAATACGATCTGCTGCCTTCGGAATACTTCAAGCGACAGGTCTACGGCTCGTTCTGGTTCGAGAAGCGGGGAATCGATGCGGCCTTGAAGGAGTTCCCGGACAACCTGATGTGGGAGACCGACTATCCGCATCCGACCTCCCAGTATCCGAGCCCGAACAGCTCGGCGGTGCATCCGGCAGACTATGCGGACGCCGCGCTCGAGAACGTGGCCGAGGAAACCGTCAGGAAGGTCTTGCAGGATACGCCGGCGCGAATCTACGGCGTCCGGCTCTAGGCCTCGAACAAGCGATTGCCGAGCGTATCGAACCCCTTCGGGGGCCTCGTGGCGTT
>CAZFKD010000019.1:0-18388 GCA_964519695.1 uncultured Spirochaetaceae bacterium | reverse complement strand
CTCGCGCGCCAGGGAATCTCGATCCGCTACGACGCCCCGCCCCGGGAGCGCACGGCGATCGAGAAGGACGTCGTCGAGATGGAGGCCGACCTGCAGGCCGCGCGGCTGCTGACCTGGCGGGCCGCCTGGATGATGAACAAGGGCAAGCCGAACAACCTCGAGGCCTCGATGGCCAAGGCGAAGGCCGGTCTCGCCGTCACGAAGATCACCCAGAAGGCCGTTCAGATCCTCGGCCCGGTCGGGTATTCGAAGAAGCTGCTGGTCGAGAAGTGGATGCGGGACGCGAAGATCAACGACATCTACGAGGGCCCCCAGCAGATCAACCACCTGATCGTCGCCCGCCGGATCCTCGACTACTCTTCGGCCCTTCTGCGCTGAAGGCCCCGCGTCCGCCCCGGACCGCAGGCCGACCGCGAGACTTCGAGGGGACCCCCGATGCCGATCGATCCGCAGCTGCTCGAGATTCTCGTCTGCCCCGATTCCCGCCAGCCGCTCCGCCGCGCGGACGACGCGCTGATCGCGCGGCTGAACGGAGAGATCCAGGGGCGGCGGCTGCGCAATCGCGGCGGGGAGATCGTCGATTCGGAGATCCGCGAGGCGCTCGTGCGGGAAGACGGACGCTTGCTCTACGTCGTCGACGACGACATCGCGATCATGCTGATCGAGAAGTCGATCGAGCTTCAGGCTTAGATCACGATCGCGACCTTCGGTCGCACTCGCGCAGGGCCACAGGCGCCGACACGAGCGCGGCTACTGGGCGAACTCCCGGCGCTTCAGCTCCTTGACGTACTCGGACAGCTCGTCGTCCGCGGCGACGACGCGCGAGATCTCCTCCTCGAAGCGGACCGCTTCGTCCTTCAGCTTCGAGAGCTCGAAGGGCGTCTCGAGGTACTGCGAGACTTTGCGCAGCAGCGCGAGCGAGCCGCGTGGATTCGGCGTCGCGCTGATGTAATGCGGCAGGCCGGACCAGATCGCGAGGCACTCGATGCCTTCCTGCGCCAGCGCGTCGTAGACGACCCCGACGATGCCGGTCGGCCCCTCGTAGTTGGACGGCTCGATCTGATAGCGCTCGAGCAGCTCGGGATCGCTCGCGAAGCCGGAGACGACGACGGGCTGCGAGTAGACGACGTCCGCGAGATAGGCGCCGACCAGCAGACAGCGCTGCACGTTCATGTCGACCGCGAGCTCGACGACCGCCTCGCAGTAGCTGCGCCAGCGCGTATGCGGCTCGACCGCGAGCCCCGTGATCAGCTCGAGCCCTTCCGCGGTCACGCCGTAACGGAACTCGTTCGCGGGCCAGTGGATCGAGCTCGCGCTGCCGGCCTGGTAGCGGACCTCGGGCCGGCGCACGGTGAAGTCGTAGTAGTCGTCGGGATCGATCTCCGCGAGCGGGACGGTGCGCACGACGTCGTCGACGAAGCGCACGCTGCTCGACGCCGATTCGCAGGCATCGTTCCAGCCCTCGAATGCGAGCACGAGCGTCGGCTCGCCGAGAATGGGGCGCACGTGCATTCGCAACGATCGGTTCATTGCATCTACGTTGGCACGATTCGCCCCCGGCGCACAAGGGAGAATTTCGAGCGTCGGGGATCGCCTCCGAGACGTTCGACGATCGCGACGTCAACGCTGGAATCGATAGCCGCGGCCCCGCACCGACACGATGTGTTCCGGGCGGCTCGGATCGCGCTCGAGGTAACGCCGGAGGCGAACGATGAAGCTGTCGATCACCCGTGTCCGGGTATCCGGCCGCAATCCCCAGACATCCTGCAGCAGCTCCCCGCGCGTCACCGTCTCTCCCTCGCGGTCCACGAGCGCCCGCAGCAGACCGACCTCGCGTGTCGTCAGCGTGACGGTCTCGTTCGGCGTTTCGATCTCGAAACGATCGAAGCGGATCACGGCGTCGCCGACACGCACGTCGGCCTGGGGCTCGCTCGTCGTCTCGACGCCGTCCCAGCGCCGCCGGCGCAACAGACCGCGCACCCGCGCGAGCAGCTCGCCCAGACGAAACGGTTTCTTCATGTAATCGTCGGCGCCCTCTTCCAGCCCGCGGACGACGTCGGCCTCGTCGTCCTTCGCCGTCAGGATCAGAATCGCGACGAAATTTCCCGCGGCGCGCGTCCGGCGCGCGACCTCGAAGCCGCTCATCTCGGGAAGCATCAAGTCGAGGATCACGAGATCGAACGCACCACGCGCCGCGTCCGTCAGGAGCTCCACCGCTGCGCGGCCGTCGCCGACGACCACGACGTCGTAGCCCTCCTGCTCGAGGTTGAAGCGGATCCCGTCGGCGAGATGCGCTTCGTCCTCGACGACCAGGATGCGGTGCTTCGTCTTCGCCCCCTCGGCCATCACCATCGCATCCTCCCTGGCGCCGCCGACCCCCGCGCCGCAGCGCCGCCCACGGTCTCAGCCTCCGCCTCGGCTTCCGCGTCCGCCTCGATCGGCGGCCCCGTCAACCGGGACGAAGGGTCACCACGAAACGACTGCCCCGCCCCGCGCCCTCGGACAGCGCGACGATGCGCCCGCCATGCTTGCGCAGCAAGGTGCGAACGACGAAGAGCCCGAGACCGAGCCCAGCGACCTGGCGCTGAACGTCGCGCCCGGCGCGATAGAAGCGCTGGAAGATGCGCTCGAGCTCGTGTCCCGGTATCCCGATGCCCTGGTCCGAGATCGCGACGCGGACCCGCCCGTCCCGTGCATCCTCGATGCCGACGTGGATCCGCACCGGATCGCCCGAGTACTTGAACGCGTTCTCGAGCAGATTGCGAAAGACGAGGCCGAGTTCGGCCGCATCGCCACGCACCCCGACCGGCCCGCCGGCCACGAGCACGACCGCCTCCGCGTCGAGCCCATGACGCGCGCGCAGATCCTCGACGTTCGCCGCGAGCAGCGACTGCAGATCGACGCTCTCCCGGCGATCGCGGGTGCGCGAGCCCTCTTCCGCGCGGGCGGCGGCGAGGACCTGGGCGACGGTGCTCTCGAGGCGATCGAGATCCTCGCTCATGCGGCCGAGGAACTCGCTCCGCTGCTCGCGAGCGAGCTCGTGGCGCCCCAGCGTCTCGAGCCCGAGTCGGAAGGAAGAGAGCGGCGTCTTCAACTCGTGGGTCACCGCATCGAGGAATGCCCGCTGCGACTGGTTGAGCCGCATCTCGATCACGACCTTGACCGAGAGCCAGACGAGCCCGCCGAACACCAGCAGGAAGAAGAGCGTCCCGAGCACGAAGAGAACGAGATCGAGGGGCGTCAGCTCGGCGGAAGGCGCCGCGGTATCCCGCCAGACGAGGATCTGCCAGCCGACCAACAGGGCCAGCACGAGCACCATCGAGACGATGCCGATGGCGAGCGGCACTCCGATCGATCGGCGCATCCCTGCCTCCGCTGCCGACTGCGGCGCTGGCTCCTTCGTCCAACCGGCTTCCCGCCGGCATCCGGCGGGCGCCCAATCCGATTCCCGGTGACATCCGGACGTCCGATCCGCCGATCGCCGCAAGGCGCGCCGGAGACCGCAGCCCCGCGACCCCAGTATGCCCCGGATCCCCCCGGCCTCCGAACGCCGCTGGCAGCGCGGGCCCCGAACCGCTTCCCTTGCGCACCGCACCCGAGGAGACCCCGTGTCCGACGCCCAACCGATCACCGGCTGCCGCCCCGGCGAAATCGCGCCCCACGTCTTCGTCTGCGGTGACCCGGACCGCGTCGCGCGCATCGCCGCCGGCTGGGACGAGCAGCGGACCGTCCGTGTCGTCCGCGAGTACACGATCGTCTCCGGCTCGAAGGACGGTGTCCCGCTGACCGCCGCCTCCCACGGCATCGGCGCCCCCGGCACCGCCGTCCTCGTCGAGGAGCTGATCAAGCTCGGCGCGACGACCTTCATCCGGATCGGCAACTCCGGCGCCCTCGATCCGAAGGCCGAAGTCGGCGATCTCGCGATCACGACCGGCTGCGTCCGCGACGACGGAACGAGCCGGACCTACGTCGTCCCCGAATATCCGGCCGTCGCCGACTACCGCGTCGTCGCCGCCCTGGTCGAAGGCGCACGCGCCGTCGGCGCCCGTGCCCATACGGGCATCACCTGGTCGCTCGACGCCTTCTACGTCCGCAACGCCATCGCCGGCCCGGACGGCGCGATGTCGAGCATGTCCGTCGGCGGCTACTGGCCGAGCCATCTCCAGACCCGCATCCGCGACATGCAGCAGGCCCGCGTGCTGAACTGCGAGATGGAGGCGGGCGTCCTGCTGACACTTGCGGGTCTTTTCGGCGTTCGTGCCGGGGCGATCTGCGTCGTCTCGGACCGGACGCCCTGGCCGGGACCGTCGGCGATCGATCTCGATCGGAACATGGCCCACTGCATCGACGCGGCGACACACGCGATGCTGGGGCTTGCGCGGTCCGGGGGCTGATCGGGCGTCTCACAAGACGCGCCCGGCGCGAGGTGGGGGACGCGAATGGCTCGCCCTTGGCACGGCTCGCATCGCTTCTCAGATGGAGCTGCCTCGGCATTCGCCTAGCAAGTCCGACTTTCGGCTGCGCTTTACTTCGCGTCCCCCACCTCGCGCCGGGCGCTCGCCTGGGTGCTGGAACGGGTACTCGGATGGGGCGAGAGACGCTTCGCGCGCGGTCTTGGGTGGGGGTTGGGATTCGCTCGACGGGCGTGCAAGGACGAGCGTTCCGCTCCGATCGCATCGATTCGGATCTCGGGCGGGGCGCCGCGGGGCGGTCGGTATCCGGCTCCGCAGTAAAGAACAGCAGAGCGTCAACCCAAAGATGACGACGTCGGCGCGTCCATCTCCTTCGCCGACCCTCCTCGGCGGCACCATCCCGCCGCCCACCCACCTCGGCAGGAGCGGCCGGCGCGACACAGGGGACGCGAAGTCAAGCGCAGCCTGAGGTCGCTCTTGCTAGGCGACGGCCGAGGCAACTTCATCCGAAAAGCGACGCGCGCCGAGACAAGGGCGAGCCATTCGCGTCCCCTGTGTCGCGCCGGCCGCGGCTTGTGCCGCGGCCCGAGGGCGATCGATGTCGCCCCCGCCAATGATCAGGGGTGTGCAGGTTCGAAGCGTCCGACGGCGGGCCAGAAGATCGAGGCGGCTTTCCAGACCGCCTCGGGATCGCCCGTCGTGAACAGCTGCAGGCCCGATTCGCCGTGGCCCGCGTATTCCGGATGGCGGACGAGGTAGTCCTCGAGGCTGTCGACGACGACCTCGGGCTGGGAGAGGATGCGCGCGCCGTCGGGCAGGCGGGCGGCGAAGAGCTCCTCGACGAGCGAGAAATGGGTGCAGCCGAGGATCGCGCGATCGAGGCGGCGGAGGCCGAGCTGCGCCGCCATCGCGTCCACCGCCACCGCGACGATCGCGGCGAGCTCCGCGCGCGGACGCGCCGCTTCGATCGCCGCCGCGAGCTCGGAGCAGGCCTGTTGGACGACCGTCGCGCGCGGGCAGCGCTTGAAGATCTCTTCCGGATACACGCCGGAGGCGATCGTCCGCGTCGTCCCGAAGACGCCGAGGACCTCGCGATTGTTCTTCTGCGGGTACTGCGGCGTCGTGGCGGAGAACGGCGTCTGCGTCGCGGCCTCGACCGTCGGAGCGACGATGCCGAGGACGTTGACGCCGGCGTATTCGGAGCTCGGAAGCCAATCGCGCTGGAGCGTGCGGAGCGCGACCGCGGTCGCCGTATTGCAGCCGAGCACGACGAGGCGCGCGCCGCGCTCGAAGAGCTGCAGCACGCCCGCGCGGGTGAAGGCGACGATCTCCGCCGAGGGGCGGTCGCCGAAGGGGGCGTTCGCCTGGTCGCCAAAATAGACGAAGGCCTCCGCCGGAAAGCGGGCCTTCAAAGCACGCAGGATCGTGAGGCCGCCGAGTCCGGAATCGAAGACGCCGATCATGCGCTCGCATGCCCCGCGCCGCGTGCGGGGCGGCCCGCGGCCGCACGCGCTCGACCCGAGCGACGGGCTTGGAAGAAGGCGTCGCGCTCGACGCTCGCCATGGAATCCACCTCCTCGGGCGACGATAGCGGTCGCAACCCGGGCGGCGCGGGGACCGGACGGTTGCAGAGACCAGGACCGGGATCGGGACCGCCTGACGACCGCGATCGCGCACGCGTCCCGCCTCGTGCGCCTAGTCCGCCTCGTCCGCCTCGCCCGTCCGGAGGAAGCTGGCCGATGCCGTCTCGCCTGCCTAGCATCGCCGTCGCCCCGGAGAGCCGGAAGCGCGCGAGCGGTTCCGGGCGTCCTCTCCTCGATCGGACCCGCGAACGGAAACGCGAACGGAGCACAGCATGACCGGACGAGTCGATCCCTGTACGCCCCTCGATGCCCGCGACATCGCGGATTGGTTCGGCGAGACCGACGTCCTCGTCGTCGGCTACGGCGGCGCCGGGGCCTGCGCGGCGCTCGAGGCGGACGCGAACGGGGCCGAGGTCGTGCTGCTCGAGGTCGCGAGCGCCGGCGGCGGCACGACTGCGCTCTCGGGCGGGCAGATCTACCTCGGCGGGGGCACGCCGATCCAGCGGGCCTGCGGCTTCGAGGATACGCGCGAGGACATGGAGGCCTACATCCGCATCGCCGCCGGCGCGAACGCCGATCTCGACAAGATCCGCGTCTACTGCGAGGAGAGCCTCGCGCATTTCGACTGGCTCGTCGCGCGCGGCGTCGTCTTCAACCCCGAATACTACGGCGGCAAACACACGAATACGCCCGAGTACCAATCCCTCTGCTGGTCGGGCAACGAGAAGGGCTGGCGCGAATCCCAGGCCGCGCGGCCCGCCCCGCGTGCACACAAGCCGAAGGCCTTCTGGGAGGACGGTGGCGGGGCATTGATGGCGACCCTGCGCGCCGCCGTCGAGCAGACCCGGATCCGCGTCGAGGTCGATACGCGCGCGCTGACGCTGATCCGCGAGAATGGCCGCATCGTCGGCGTTCTCTGCCGGCGGGACGGTGAGCAGCGCGCCTTTCGCGCGCGCCGGGGCGTCGTGCTCGCCTGCGGCGGATTCATCATGAACCGGGAGATGGTCGCGAAGTACGCGCCGCGCCTCGTGGATGGCGAACCGCTCGGGAGCCCGCACGACGACGGCAGCGGGATCCTGATGGGCATCGGCGCGGGCGGCGCGGCGCTCAACATGAGCGAGGGCTTCGTCTCGGTCATCTGGTATCCGGACGGCGTGTTCTGCGAGGGCGTCTTCGTCAACGAGCAGGGCCAGCGCTTCGTCAACGAAGACTGCTACCACGCCCGCGGCGGCCACCACTGTCTGAACCAGACGGGCCGCAAGGCCTTCATGGTCGTCGACGACGCGATCTACACGAAGCCGCCGCTCTATTCGGCGGCCCAGGTCCGGGAGGTCGGCGAGAGCTTCGAAGAGCTCGAGCAGGCCGCGGGCTTCCCGGCCGGAACGCTCTCGGCGACGATGGCGACCTACAACCGATTCGCGGCGCAGGGCGAGGACCCGCTCTTCCACAAACACCGCGATTTCCTGCGCCCCCTCGATCGCCCCCCCTATGCGCTGCTCGATTTCTCGATCGATACGGGCATCTTCTATCCCGCCTTCACCCTCGGCGGCCTCGACACCACGATCGACGGCGAGGTGCGCACGCCGACGGGCGAGCGGATTCCCGGGCTCTTCGCCGCGGGCCGGACCGCCGCCGGCGTTCCCCGCAGCGGCGAGGGGTATGCGAGCGGCATGTCGGTCGGGGATGCGACGTTCTTCGGCCGCCGCGCCGGTCGGGCGGCAGCCCGGGGCTGAGGGGACGGCGCGGCAGCGCCCCTCGCCGCAACGGCGTCGGCGGCGGCGGATCGCTCGGACGCGGGGCTCAGCGCCGGGGGGACGCGGCGATCAATCCGCGACGATCAATTGGGGATTCCAGACGACCTCCCAGAGATGGCCGTCGGGATCGCAGAAATAGCCGCCGTAGCCGCCCCAGAAGGTATCGGCGGCGTGCTTCACGATGCGGGCGCCCGAGCGCTCCGCGCGCGCCAACAGGATGTCGACGTCGGCGCGGGTCGCGACGTTGTGGCCGAGGCTGACCTCGGTCGAGCTCTTCGGACCTTCTTCCAGACCGCTGTCGCGGGCGATGCTCTGGCGGGGCCAGAGCGCGAGACGCAGCCCGCCATGGAGCTCGAAGAAGACGACGGGCCCGTGCTCGAACTCCTCGCCGACGACGCCCTTGGTCTCGAGGCCGAGGCCGTCGCGATAGAAACGCAGCGCGCGATCGAGATCGTCGACGCCGAGGGTGAGCACGCTGAGCTGGGGCTTCATGCGACGGTTCTCCCGGCAGGCGGTTGGGCGGGCTGATGATAGAGCGTGGCGGCGGATCGAACGAGCGGCGGGAGGCTGCCGCCGGTCGCCAACGGGCCCGATGAGGAAGGGCCGAAGCGGCGGCCGAGCCCGGCCAGTCCAGGATCGGGCCGTGAGCAGGGGACGGACATTTTTTTGCGCGAGCGAGAATCTTTTCGGCTGCTCGCGGATAGAGGAAGCAGGAGCGCGATGCTCCCCATCAGGAGGCGATCATGAGCAAGCTCTTTCCTCGCAACGAACATTCGCTCGACCGCGCGCTGCGGGCCGTCCTGGGCCTCGGCCTGCTGTCCCTGACCGTCGCGGGGCCGCAGACGCCCTGGGGCTACGTCGGCCTCGTCCCGCTCGTGACGGGGCTCGTCGGCAGCTGCCCGCTCTATACGCTCTTCGGCCTGTCCACATGTCCGATCGCGAAGCCCCGGACGTAGCGCTCCTCGCGCGAACGGCGCGCGGGGAGAGCGAGGCGCTCGGGGAGCTCGCGAGGCGTCATGCCCCGAGCGTGCTCCGGCTCGCGCGCGCGATCGTCGGGGACGAGGCGAAGGCGGCGGACGTGCTGCAGGAGACCTTTCTCGCAGCGCTCCGCTCCGCCGACGCCTATCGCCCCGAGATCGCCTCCGTTCGGACCTGGCTCTTCGCGATCGCGCGCAACCTCGCGCGCAAATCGCTGCGGGGCGCGCGCGTCGCGGAGGGCGCGGAGCGTGCGCTGCTCGAGCTCGGCATCGTGGCCGGCTGGGGCGAGCGGGAGCGCGAGCGCGAGCTCGCGCGCGCCGAGGAGTCGGAGCTGCTCGCCCGCGCCGTCGCCTCGCTCTCGCCGGCGGACGCCGAGGTCCTGCTGCTCCGCGACATCGAAGGGCTCTCGGGCGAGGAGGCCGCGCGCGCCCTCGAGCTCGAGCTGCCGGCCCTGAAGAGCCGGCTCCACCGCGCGCGTCTGCGACTGCTGGGGGAGGTGAGGATGCGCCAGGCGACCCTGTCCGAGTCCGAGCGCGAGGTCGGGGGGCTACGGTGCCGCGACGTGCTCGCGCGACTCAGCGACTACCTCGACGCCGAGCTCCCGGCGAGCGAGCGCGCGGCCATCGAAGCCCATCTGCGCGGCTGCAGCGTCTGCGAACGATTCGGCGGCCGCTTCGTCGAGACGCTGCGGGCGACGCGCGAAGCGCTCGGTGCGGCGCCGACCATCGACGAAGCGCTACTGGCGCGCATCCGCAAGCGGATCGAATCCGCAACCTGAGCCGGCTCGCCGCACGTGTCCCCGGTCCCCGAAGACACCCGTCGATCGCCGCCGCGACGTGACGATCCGACCCTGACCGCCTTCGGATGCGGCGATCGGCGCTTGCGGCCGCGGGTCGATCGCCCGTAACCT
Organism: uncultured Spirochaetaceae bacterium; assembly: GCA_964519695.1. Lineage (GTDB taxonomy): Bacteria > Myxococcota_A > UBA9160 > UBA9160 > UBA4427 > UBA4427. The sequence goes on along the minus strand of CAZFKD010000019.1, from coordinate 8,751 downwards.
GCCGGCGCGCGGAAATCGATCCGCTGTCAGGAGTCGAAATGAAACGAACGGGAACGATGGGCTTCGGATACGCCGGCCTGCTGGCCGCTGCCTGCTTTCTTCTGGCCGCCGGACCGGTCGCCGCGCAGTCGGGCGTCTTCAACGAGCGCGAGATCCGCGGTTACGATTTCACGGGTCCCTACGCCCAGTTTGGCGTGTCGATCGGCGAGATCAACTTCGACGTCCGGGGCGTCGACAACGACGTGGCCGGCGGCTTCACGCTCGGCGGCGGCTATCGAGTGCTTCCCTGGCTCGCCATAGACGGCAACTTCACCTACCTGGCGGGCGAGGCCGAAGTCAGCCCCTCCGGGCGCGATTTCGATGTCGACGCATGGGGGTTCACCTTCGGTCCGAAGATCTACCCGCTCGGCCTGGCCAAGGTCGAAGCCGTTCCGCATTTCATCCAGCCCTACGCCTTGATCGGAATCGGCGGCGGCAAGGCCGAGGTCGACGACACGAGCTTCGATGAGGACTACTTCCTCGCACGCTTCATCCTCGGCATCGACGTCTGGGCGACCGATCACTTTGGATTGTTCGTCGAGGGCGGCGGATTCGCGACCAGCGAAGACGACATCGAGGGCGCCGGCCTCTTCACCGTCGGCGGCCAGTTCCGCTTCTAGCCGAATGCGAGCAGGAGTCCCGACCGCAGCGCTCCTGCTCGCATTCGCCCCGTTCGCGGCGCTCCCCGGCTGCTCGCCCCGCGAGCGCGAGCAGCCCTCGCCCGCCTTTCTCGCCGCCCGCGACGATGCCGCCGATCCGGCGAGCGAGTGGCGGACCTACCTCGGCGACCGCTCGGCGACCCATCGCTCGGCCCTCGGCGACATCACGCGCGAGAACGTCGCGCGCCTCGAGGTCGCCTGGACGTACGACGCGGGCGGCGCCTCGACCGCCGCCGCGACCCAGATCCAGTTCAATCCGCTCGTCGTCAAGGGCGTGCTCTACGGCACTTCGCCGCAGCTCGATCTCTTCGCCCTCGATGCGGCGACCGGCGAGCTGCTCTGGCGCTTCGAGACGGGGAGCGAGACGCGGATCTGGACCGCGAGTCGCGGCGTCGTCTACTGGGAGGATCCCGCGCAGCCGGGCGACGAGCGGCTCTTTTTCGGCGCCGGGCCGTACCTGCATGCGATCGATGCGCAGACGGGGCGGCTGATCGAAGGCTTCGGCGACCGCGGGCGGATCGATCTGAACGAGGGGCTCGGGCGCGACGTCGGCGACGACATCATGGGCGTCGTCGCGAATACGCCCGGTGCTCTCTTCGAAGATCTCCTCATCCTGGGCGGACGCGTCAACGAGGGCCGCGGCGCAGCGCCCGGTCATGTGCGCGCCTTCGACGTGCGAACCGGCGAGCAGCGCTGGATCTTTCATACGATTCCGCAGCCCGGCGAGCCCGGTCATGAGACCTGGCCGCCCGAGGCCTACCTCGCCGCCGGCGGCGCGAACTCCTGGGCCGGCATCACGATCGACGCCGAACGCGGCCTCGCCTTCGTGCCGACCGGCTCCGCGACCTACGACTACTACGGCGCCGATCGCGCCGGCGACAATCTCTACGCCAACAGCCTGCTCGCCCTCGACGCGCGCACGGGCGAGCGGCGCTGGCATCAACAGCTCGTGCGCCACGATATGTGGGATCGCGACCTGCCCGCGCCGCCGAACCTGGTGACGATCCGCCGCGAAGGCCGGGCGATCCCCGCCGTCGCCCAGGTCACGAAGACGGGCGATACCTTCGTCTTCCAGCGCGAGACGGGCGAGCCGCTCTTTCCCCTGCGCGAGGAGCCGGTCGTCGGCCCCTTCATTCCCGGCGAGCATCCGGCCGCGAGCCAGCCGCTCCCCGTCGCGCCCCCGCCCTTCGTCCGCCAGACCTTCTCCCGCGCGCTCGTGACGGACTACTCCGACGCCGCGCGCGACGAGATCCTCGCCCGCCTCGAGACGATGCAGTTCGGCTCGCTCTACACCGCCCTCGGCGCCGCCGAGAACGTCGTCTACCCGGGGCTCGATGGCGGCGCGGAATGGGGCGGCGCAGCCTGGGACGAAGACGCGCAGCTGCTCTTCGTGAATGCGAACCAGGTGCCCTGGGTCGTCCAGATGATCGAGTCCGCCGACGACGACGGCATCTCGACCCTCGTCGGCACCGGTTATCTACATACCTGCGCCGGCTGCCACGGCCTCGACATGCTAGGCGACGGCGTCAGCGTGCCCTCGCTGCTCGGCCTGCGCGAACGCATGGGCTTCCTCGACCTCTACCGGATCGCGCGCGACGGCCGAGGCCGCATGCCCGGCCTCGGCGGCATGCTGAAGGGGTACGAGATCGCCGCCATCGCCGGATTCGTCTACACCGCCGGCCCCGAAGACGCCCCCGCGAACTGGAAGGAGAAGCCCGGCCCGAAGACCTTCGTCAACGCCGGCTTCCAGAAGCTCGTCGATGCCGAGGGCCTCCCCGGTTCGAAGCCGCCCTGGGGCACGCTCTCCGCGATCGATCTCGCCGCCGGCGAGATCCGCTGGCAGATCCCGTTCGGCGACTATCCGCAGGTCGTCGCCGCCGGTCGCAGCGGACTCGGCGCCGAGAACTACGGCGGCCCGATCCTGACGGCGAGCGGCCTGCTCTTCATCGCGGCGACGCCCGACGCGCGCCTGCGCGCCTTCGACGCGAAGACGGGCGAGCGGCTCTGGGAGGCGGTGCTGCCCGCGGCGGGCTTCGCGACGCCGGCGACCTATCGCGCGGATGGAAGGCAGTTCGTCGTCATCGCCGCCGGCGGCGGCAAGCTCGGCCAGCCCTCGGGCAGTCGTTATGTCGCCTTCGCCCTGCCGGACGCGGAGGTCGCGCGAGGCGCCGCCGCGGATCAGTCGCCGAAGAGTCCGATCGAGCGGTAGGGCCGCGGCGCCCGGCGCGTCGGCGCGCGGCGGGATGGAGAGCGAGACGAGTCGGCGGGCTCGACCGTTTCCTGGACGCTCGCCGGATCGGCCGACGCGACGCGCTCCTCGAACGCATCGCCGCCCGCGATCGCCGCGGGGCCGGGGGAACCGCTCGAAGGCCCAGCGGTCGCCGGCGTTCGGTGGGCTGGAGCGCGGGTCGCGGCCGCCGCAGAGGCCGGCGCGGCCTGGGCCGGCGCGCGTGCCGGGCGCGCGAGCAGATTCGCGAAGCCCATCAGCCCGGCCATGCCGGTCCGCGCCGCATAGCCCGGCGGAACTTCGAAGAGCGCATCGTCGACCGCGATCCGCTCGATCGAGGCGACCCGCACCGCGCTGTCCCCCGCGGCCTCGCCCGCGCGCTCGAAATGAACGGGGAGGCCGCCGAGCTGCACGATCAGGTCGAGCGGCTGGCCGGGAACGAGCTCCTTCGGCATCGGCGAGCGCGACGCCATCGCATCGCGCGCGAGCAGGGCGAGCGAGCGGAAGACCTCGACGTCTTCCGGCGTGAGCCCGACGGCATCCCAGTCGGCGACACAGCCGGCTGCCAGCAAGCGGCCCGAGCGATGGATCGTCGCCCGCTGACAGGCATAGCCCGCCGCCGTCGCGCGCTCGCCGGTCCGGGCGATCACGAGCGGATCTTCCGGGCGCGACGGATCGAGCGAGCTGCGACCGAGCAGATGGCCGTAGAGCCGCGCCTGGTCCTGGGGAATGCCCTCGAGCTGTCGATCGACCTCGCGCCGCGCCTTCGCCGCGCCGCCGCTGCCGCTGCCGCCGCCGAGCTGCTCGATCATCTTCCGCTCGATCTGTACGAAGGTCCGCGCCGAGTCGACGATGCTGTAGAGCCGATCCTGATCGCCGCGATAGAGGAAGACGGGCGCCGGCGCCGAGCCTTCCGCCCCGCGCTGCTCGACCCGGACGCGGCGGTCGAAGACATGCACGGTCGCGCGATTGACGGGCGCCGGATCGCCGTTCGCGAAGAACTCGACCTCGATGCGGACCATCTCGGCACGCCCGGAGCCCGCCGGCGCCTGCGCGCGGGCCTCGCCCGGCGCGAAGACGACCGCGCTCGCGGCGAGCGCGAGCAGAAGAAGAAGGGCGAGCGAGGCGGACGACGCGCCGCGGACGAGGATCGATGCGCGAATGGGTCGCATGGCCGGACCTCCGATGGAAGTCGCCACGCCGGAGGGCGGGCGCGGCTTCGCGATCGGGCGGGCCGGCCGGGGAATTGAGACGTGTTAGTCGAATTGAAATCGCAGCGGAATCGCTGCCATGGCGCGGCAAGGGCCCGCGCCTTCGGCGCGCATCAATCGCGGTAGACGGGCTTTCGCTTCTCCTTGCGCGCCTTCGTCCCCTCTTCGAAGTTCTTCGTCATCATCCGGACGAAGAGCTGCCCGATCCCCTCGAGCTGCATGTGGGACTGCAGGCTGCCCGCATCGAGGCTCGACCAGAGGCTGCGCTTCGTCAGCTCGATGCCCGGCCGGCTCCAGCCGATGATCTTCTCCGCGATCGCGTAACAGGATTCGAGCAGGCTCTCCGGCTCGACGACCTGCGAGACGAGCCCGATCCGCTCCGCCTCGGCCGCGTCGAAATCCCGCCCGGTCAGCATCAGCTCCGCCGCCCGCGCCTGGCCGATTGCGCGCGGGAGCAGAAAGCTGAGCCCGAGCTCGCTCGCCGTCAGCCCGTTGTTGATCCCCGCCGCCCGGAAATACGCCCTCCGCGAAGCGACGCGGATGTCGCAGCCGAGCGAGAGGCAGAGCCCCCCGCCGATCGCCGCGCCGTTGATCGCGCCGATCACCGGCTGATGCATGTCGCGCAGGGCCAGCATCACATCGTCGAGGACCTGCAGCGCGCGCAGGGCGATCGTGACGGGCGTCAGGCCATCGATATGCGGCGGCGCGCCGGCATCCGCCTGGTCGGCGCCGGAGCAGAACCCCTCGCCCGCGCCGGTCAGGACGACGACGCGGACGTCGTTGTCGACGCTGATCTCCTCGATCGCGCGGCGCAGGGGCAGCATGACGTCGAAGGCCATCGCGTTCATGCGCTCGGGCCGGTTCAGGGTCAGGAGGGCGACGTGCGGTCGGGGACGGTCGATGAGGAGGAACGACATGCGCCGGACGTTAGACGAAGCGGCGCGCGGTCGACCACCCGCCCGCGCGCGGTGATCCGGGCAGGAGGCGCCGCGCGCGCAGCCGTGCCACGCTCCCGGTCGCTCCCCTCGGATCGCGACCATTCCCGACAGCAGGCGCCCATGGGCATCAAGGTCTTCGAGTTCGTACGGCGCGCGCCCGGCCTCTCCGTCGACGCGTTCCAGCGCCGCTGGCGGGACGAATGGGCCGCCACGATCGCCGCGAGCGAAGCCGGCCGAACCCATCTGCGGCGCTACGAGCTGAACCCCCGCCTCGCCGCCGACTACCACCGCGATCGCCATGCCCTCGAGGTCGCCGACGCCGGCTTCGACGGCGTCGACGTCCGCTGGCTCGAGAGCGAAGCCGCCCTCGCCGCCTTCGAGGGCGATCCGGCGCTCGCGGCGGCGCTCGCGCCCCAACGCAGCGCGCTCTTCGGCGAGGGCGCCCTCTCCGTCATCACCGCCGATCCCGAGCCGATCCTCGCCGGCCCCGGCCGCGAACGCGCCGGGGCGAAGCTGATCTGCATCCTGCGCCGGAATCCCGAGCTCGCGTTCGCCCCGTTCCACGCCCATTGGAAGAGCCACCACGGCGGCCTCTTCCAGCGCCTGCCGGCCCTGCGCGACCCGATCCTCGCCTACGACCAGAACCACGGGCTGCACGACGGCGCGGCCTTCGACGGCGTGACCGAGCAGTGGTTCGCCGACGTCGCGACCTTCGCTTTCTCTCTGCGAGCGGAAGAGAACGTGACGGACGTGGCGCCCGACGTCGCCTACATGCTCGATCCGAAGGGCGTGCACTTCATCCTGACGGGCCCCCCGATCGTCGTCGTCGGCTGATCCCCGCCTCACCCCTCGCTGCGGCCGCCGACGCCGGCCGTCAGCACGAGCCGCATGGCGTCCTCGACGCCGAGGTCGAGGGGGCGCAGGCGATCGCGGGGGAGCAGAACCGTGAACCCGCCGAGCTGATACGACATCGGGAGGTAGACGGCGACGCGATCGTCGGGATCGCCGGGCGCGCGCAGGGCGACGGGATCCGGATCCGTGATGAAGCCGACGAGGGACAGCCCCTCGGCGAGCTCGACGTTCACGACCCGCGACGCCGTCTCCGAAGGCCGCCGCGAGACATAGCTCACGAAATCGTCGAGGGCGCTGTAGATGCTCTTCACGAGCGGCGTGCGCTCGAGGATCCGCTGGCCGAGGCGCACGAGCCATTCGAAGACGAAGAGCTGGACGAGCAGCCCCGTCAGATAGATGAACACCAGGCCGAGCACGAGCCCGCTCCCGGGCACGTAGTTCGCCTCGCTCGGCATCATGAGCAGCGCGAGAGGCTTCATCACCGACTCGGCCATGCGCACCGACCAGACGACGAGATAGAGCGTCAGCCCGATCGGGAGCACGACGCCGAGGCCGCGCAGGAAGGTCGTCGTGAAGGGCATCGGCGCGCTCTCCCAGCTTCGGGTTCGCGGCCGACTCTACAGCACGAACTCTTCGCCCGAGGCGCGCACCGTCAGATCCGAGATCGAGACGCCCCAGGGCTGATCGATCGCGTAGAGGATCTGAGCCGCCAGCTCCTCGGGCCGGATCGTCCAGTAGCGGATCGAATCCGGGTCGCCCTGCTCCGGCTCGAGCGTCCCGCCGAAATAGCCGGCGATGTTCCTCATGAACGACTCGCCGTGATGCCCGAGGATTCCGACGATCGCGCCGCCGTTGACGACGCTCTGCCCGAGGCCCGTCGTCGGGACGCCGGTCGGGCGCACGATCGTGACCTTGATGCGCCCCTGCGACTCGATGCGCAGCGTCTCGGACAGCACGTTGACCGCGGCCTTCGTCGCGGCATAGACGCCCGAGCCGGCGTTCGGATGGTTGCCGTAGATCGAAGAGATGTTCACGACATGCCCGCGGCCCCGGGCGATCATCGCGTCGTGGACCGCGGCGATGCCGTGGAGCACCCCCTTGAAGTTGACCTCGATGCAGCGATCCCAGGCTTCCGCCGCCTTCTCATGATCGGCAAAGAACGCGAGCGGCATGGTCCCCGCGTTGTTGACGAGCACGTCGATCGCCCCGAACCGATCGAGCGCCGCCGCCGCCATCGCTCGCATCTGCGGCAGGCTCGTGACGTCGGCGGCGATCGCGAAGACGTCGGCGCCGCCCACGCGGAGCTCCGCTTCGGCCTTCTCCAGCGCCGCCCCGGGCAGATCGACGAGCACGACGCGCGCCCCGCGTCCCCCGGCGAGCCGGGCGAGCTCGCGGCCGAACCCGCTCGCCGCGCCGGTGACGACGAGGACCTTGCCGCGCAGATGATCGGGGCGTTCGGCCATGGAATCCGGACCTCCTTCGAGACGAATGCGCCCGGCGCGCGGGCCGACCGAGAGTAGAAGCCCCGTTAGACTCCGCCATCGCAACCCGGAACCCGAGCGCGCTCATGCAGCGCTGAAGAAGCAGGAGATTCAAAGTGGGAGTCAATCAGCGCGGCCAGATCGTGATGTCGCCGGACGAGATCACGACCTTCATCGAGCAGGGCCGCACCGCGACGATGGCGACGATCGGCCCGAACGGCATGCCCCACCTCGTCGCGATGTGGTACGGGCTCGTCGACGGCAAGATCTACTTCGAAACGAAGACGAAGTCCCAGAAGGTCAAGAACCTCCGCCGCGATCCGAAGATCGCCTGCATGGTCGAGGCCGGCCTGACCTACGACCAGCTGCGCGGCGTCTCCGTCGAGGGCACGGCGCACATCATCGAAGACAACACGGATCCCGAATACTGGGCGGCCGGCGTCAGCGTCTGGGAGCGCTACAACGGGCCCTACGAAGAGAAGATGAAGCCGTTCGTCGAGATGATGCTCAACAAGCGCGTCATCGTGCGGATCGATCCGGTGCGCGTTCGGTCATGGGATCATCGCAAGCTCGGCGGGCCGGCGATGCCGCTCGGGGGCACGACGGCGGCGTTTCTCTGAAGAGCGCGGCGGCCTCGTCGATGAGTAACTGCCGGCGAATCCGGATCGATCCTTGGCGATTTCTCAAGTATTCGTTCGAGACGCTGCCCGCGACCACGACTCCCGATCAGATCGAGGCGCTTTTGCCGCAGAACTCCGTCGATCCTATCAACCCAGCCTGATTCCCTGCTCCGCGGGCCACTGGATCAAAATCCCGGGGGATGGGATTATCGAGCGTGCACTTCCCGTATGGGGTGCCCTCAAGAGCGGGACGACTCTACGCGGGAGCTCACTGAACATCAGGCCGAGTCAGATCCTGCATGCAGAGCTGACGAGACCTCGATAACTACCATGGCTGTGCCCATCCCCATCGCCCACCACCCAGCATGCCGATACCCGGATACAAAAAGGAGAAGACCGCCAAGATTCGAAGCTGCTCCCATGATCAAGACGAGCGAGCGCAGGCTAACGATCATCTTCGGCCCTTCTGCCATCCGCTCAACGACACCTGGAACATTTCGCCGCGTGTATATCGCGATACCACACACCATCAGGGCAACGAGTACGAAGATGAACTGGGTGAGTTCCAGGTTTTCGTCCGGGTTCTTGCCCATCAGAAACGCCATTCCCACGACTGTCCAGTGCACTCCAACTACTGTAATCAGCCCTCTCGCGAGCACTGCAAGAAAAAATAGTACAGGTGCAAAAACCTCTCGCGATACAAAAATCATGCTATTGCCCCTGG
>CAZFKD010000018.1:0-18598 GCA_964519695.1 uncultured Spirochaetaceae bacterium | reverse complement strand
TGTCTTCGCGCGCATGGTAGGCGTGGCGTTTCAGGAAGCGCATGCCGGCGTGGTAGGGATCGCCCGCCGTCGTGCAGACGGCGTCCTTGACGAGAAAGGGGACGCCGCGAAAGGGTCCGCGGGAGAGCCCGGGCGAGCGCGCCTCGGCGCGCGCCTTCTCGAAGAGCGGATGGATCACCGCATTCAGCTGCGGGTTCACGCGCTCGATGCGTTCGATCGCGGCCTCGACGAGCTCGATCGGCTCCAGCTCGCCGCGGGCGACGAGCTCGGCCTGCGCGGTGGCATCGAGCAGGGCGAGGTCGGAGCCGGTCGGGCGGGTTCGGGCCATGGGCGAAGTCTGGCATGCGAGGTCGAGAGATGCATCCGCACGGGTGGCGGTGCGCGGCCATGGGTTCGGGTAGCGTTCATCGACGTCGCATCGGGCGCGCGGGAGGATTCGAGCCGGCGAGGGCGCCGTCTGCGAATCCGCGCGGCGCCGCGGCGCGTGGACAGGAGACCCGGGTGGGCGTTCTCGATGGCAGGGTGGCGGTCGTGGCGGGCGGGTCGCGGGGGATCGGGCGCGGATGCGTGCTCGAGCTCGCGGCGAACGGGGCGAAGGTCTACGTGCTCGGGCGGACCCTCAACGAAGGCGAGGGCGCGCTGCCCGGCAGCCTCTCGAAGACGGTGAAGGAAGCGGCGGAGCTGGGCGGGACCGCGATTCCCGTCGTCTGCAATCTCCGATCGGACGAGCAGATCGCTGCGGCCTTCGCGCGCGTCCAGCAGGAATGCGGCCAGATCGACATCCTGGTCAACAGCGCCTTCGATCTGCCCGAAGGCTGCGGCAACGCCGAACCGTTCTACGCGACGCCGATCTCGTACTGGGACGACATGACGGGTATCAGCGCGCGCTCGGTCTACGTCACGACCTGGCACGCCGCGCAGGTGATGATTCCCCGCCGCCAGGGCATCGTCGTAAACATCAGCTCCCAGGGCTCGCGCGAGTACTTCGTCCATGCGACCTACGGCATCGCCAAGAGCGCCCTCGACCGGATCGGCCAGGACACGGGCAACGAGCTCGCGCGGGAGGGCATCGCGGTCGTGACGCTCTGGCCCTCGTTCGTGCTGACGGAGCGCATCCTCGCCTTCGATGCCGACGAATGGGGCGTCGATCTCGAGGGGGCCGAGACGCCGCGCTTCTCGGGGCGGGCGGTCGTCGCGCTCGCCGCCGATCCGGAGGTCGTCGCGCGCAGCGGGCGCATCTATTCGACGCGCCAGATCGCCGAGACCTACGGATTCACGGATCTGGATGGCGGTCTGCCCAAGGGAGCGCCGGATCCGCAGACGCACTATCCGTTGATGAAATGATCCCGTTGATGAAATGATCCCGTTGATGAAAAGAGCCGGAGACGATTTCCCGTCGACGGGAACGTCGGCGGGAAGGAGGAGACGACATGGGATATGGCCTGCGCGAGCCGAGTTCCCGGCTCCTGAACCACAACGAGCTCTTCTACGCCCCCGGCGATCGCGCGCTCGCGCGGGATCTGTTCCGCGCGATCGGCTGCCGCGTCCTCGATCCGCAGGAAGAAGAGGGTCCTTCGGATCTCGGGCCCGCCGCCGGGCCCTACCTGATCGTCTTCGTCGATCCCGAGAGCAGCGATCTGATCGACAACGTGCTCTATGCGTCCGAGGTCCCGCCCGCGCAGTGGCGATTCGAGCAGGCGCTGCGCGCGCGGATCGAGGGGGAGGCTTCCCTGGGCGCCTCCTTCGAGGAATACCGGGCGGGCTTCGCCCGCCAGCCGCAGGCCATGACCCATCTCGGACTCTCGATGGGCGAGGCGGATCTGATCGCCGCGATCGGTCGGATCCGGTCGAACGGCGCCCTCGCGGCGCGGGTCGCGGTTCGCGGGCCGTTCCGGCCCGGCGAGCCCGGATCCGTGGATCCGCGCGTGATCCAGGGCTTCCTTCAAACCGACATCGTCTCGACGGGATTCCTGCTGGCCGGTCAACAGATCGAGCTGCAGGTCCGACTCGATCGGGGCATCCCAGGAGGATTCGATGAGTGATCCCAGCCTCGCCGAGCACGCCGATCGTCTGGCGATCCACGAGCTCCTCTATCGTTATGCGCGCATGGTCGACTTCCGCGAATGGAAGCTCTTCGATCGCGTCTTCGCGCCGGACGCCGTCTGCGACTATCGCTCCTCGGGCGGGATCCAGGGCTCGGCCCGCGACGTCATGGATTGGCTGGACCGCGCCCTCGCGCCCTGGCCGACGAACCTGCATTTCGTCACCAACGTCTCGATCGATTTCGACGCGGGGCGGGAGCGCGCGGAGACGACCTGTTATTTCCTCGGGCCGATGGCCCGGGGCGAGATGGGCAAGGACCAGGTCGTGATCACCAACTCGGGGCTCTACGTCGATCGCGTGCGCCGGACGCCGGAGGGCTGGCGCATCGCCGAGCGCGAGATGCGGATGACCCTGATGCAGGGGGCGCTGCCCGAGGGCTACCGGATCCCGGATTGAGCCGGGGCCGGTCGCGCCGTCGCGACCGGGGGCGGGCCGCTGGAGCCGTGCACTCCGGGCCGGACGAGACGGCGAGCGAGACGGCGAGAGCGACCGCGAGCGAAGACGCGAGAAGGGAGAATCTGGATGGCCCGATCGAACCCGGGGACGAACGGCGGGAGTGCCGAGACGCGACGACTCGCGGAGGCCGCCGACCGCATGGAGATCACGGAGCTGCTGCATCGTTATGCGTACGCCGTCGACAACGGCGATTTCGACCTGTTCGGCGAGGTCTTCACCGCGGACGCGACGGTCGACTTCGGGAGCGTCGATCAATACGTCGAGGGCGCGTCCGTCGTGACGGGCCTGCCGGCGATCCGGGCCTGGTTCGAAAAGGCCCTCGAGCCCTTTCCCGGCGTGCTCCATTTCATGACGAACCACCGCATCGCGCTCGACGGCGACGAGGCCCGGACCGAGACGCTCATGCAGGTCCTCCACATGAGCATGGGCGGGGTCTACCGCGGCCATGCCGTCCGCACGCCTGCGGGCTGGCGCTTTGACCGCTTCCAGCTCGAGGAGCGCAGCTTCGACGAAGCCGCCGGTCGCCTGATCGCCCACATGACGGCCGTCGAGCACGGCGCGCCTTCCCCCGCGCGGCCCGGCCTGGCCAAACAGGGGTCGGCGAAGGGTGCTGCCTCCGCGGGCGCCGGCTCCGTCGCCGCGGGGGCCGGTGCCGCCGCGGATCGAACCGCGAAGGCCGAAGCGATCCTCGACCAGGTCTTCACCCCCGCCTGGCGGGAGCACGGCGGCGGCGTACCCGTGACGACCCCGGCCGGCCTCGATTTCGCCCGGCTCGCGGTCGAGCACTGTTATGCCGATGCCTGGGCCCGGGGCGGCCGCTTCGACGTGAAGGCGCGCAGCCTCTTCACGCTCGTCGCCCTCGCGACCCTCGGCTGCACCGAAGAGCTGAAGCTCCACATCCGCGGTGCCCTCAATCTGGGCCACGCGCCGGACGACATCGCCGAGCTCTTCGTCCAGATCCTCCCCTACGTCGGGACTCCGCGCATGGTTCAGGCGATGCGGCTCGCGGGCGAAGTCTTCCGCGAGCGCGAGGCCTAGCCATGCGTTTCTCGAAGCTCGGGCTGCCGCGGTTCCGTTTCGAGACGGGGCTTCACGAGATCGGGGCCGGCCTGCATGCCTACCTGCAGCCCGACGGATCCTGGGGCTGGAGCAACGCCGGCCTCGTCGTCGACGGGGACGAGTCGCTCGTCGTCGATACGCTCTTCGATCTGCGCCTCACGCAGGCGATGCTCGATGCCATGCGCCGCGCCGAGCCGCGGGCGACACGCCGGATCGGGCGGCTCGTGAACACCCACGCGAACGGCGACCACTGCTTCGGCAACGCCCTCGTCGAGGGCGCCGAGATCATCGCGTCGAGCGCGGCCGCGGAAGAGATGAAGCATCTGCCGGCCGCCGTGCTCGCGGGCCTCGCGGCCGGGCTCGGGAGCGAGGACTCGGATCTCGGGCGCTTCGTGAAGCGCGCCTTCGGGCCGTTCGCCTTCGACGAGGTCGGCGAGACGAAGCTCCCGACCCGGACGTTCGAGAAGCGGCTCTCGCTTCGGGTCGGCGACCGCGCGGTCGAGCTCTACGAGGTCGGTCCGGCGCATACGCGCGGCGACGTGATCGTCCACGTCCCGGATGCCGCCTGCGTCTTCACGGGCGACATCCTCTTCGTCGAGGGCACGCCGATCGTCTGGGAGGGCCCGGTCGCGAACTGGATCGCCGCCTGCGACCGGATCCTCGCCCTCGCGCCCGAGCTGATCGTTCCGGGGCATGGCCCGATCACCGATCGCCGGGGCGTCGAGGCGATGCGCGCCTACTTCGTCTGGCTCTCGCGCGAGGCGAGGGCACGCTTCGACGCGGGCATGGACGCGCTCGCGGCCGCTCGCGACATCCCGCTCGGCGAGTTCGCGAGCTGGAGCGATCCGGAGCGGATCGTCGTCAACGTCGACACGCTCTATCGGGAGTTCGGTGCCCCAGCGGCCGCGCCCGACACGCTCCGACTGCTCCTGGCGATGAGCGGGTATTCGCCGCGCTGAGAAGCCGACCCGGGTCCGAGCGCGGCCGCGCGCGAGCGCTCCCGACCGCCGTGCGGGCCGTTGGTCCGCCCGGCGGGCCCGAAGCGTCGGATTTCTGGACCCGTCTCGATATCCCGATCCGCCTCGGCCCGTCCTCCCTCCCGAACGACCGGATCGATCGATGCGCGCTCGGCGCCCGGCCCAAAGCGGCCCCGGCTCCCCGGCTTCGAGCGATCCGCCACCCGGAGGAACCCAGCATGCAGCCGAATGCCCGCCCCGCCGAACGCCCGACCTCGCACGAACGATCCCGGATCGCTCGTGCCCATGCGTACCCCCGCTCCCGCCTCGCGCTTTGCGTGCTCCTGCTCGCCTTCCTCGCGCCGCTCGCCGCCGGGGCACAGGCGATCGGGCCCGCGACCCATCTCGAGTTCTCGCTTCTCCATGAAGAGGTGGTCGGCGGCGTCGCGGGCGCGGTGTCGGGTGCCAATCCCGGAGAAGACGGCGAGGAACTCGTCGAGGATCTGGTGTTCTTGAACGGCGTCTACGGAAGCCATCGCGTCGAGCTGCGCGCCGAGGTCGCTGCCGGCGACGGAGGCGAGCCGATCCTGCGCGCCTTCGGCGAGCACGAATACCATCTCGACGGCACCGATCGCCAGAGCGACGTCTGGACCCTCGTCGATGGCGATCAACTCCTGCGCGCGTCGCTCGCCGACGAGCTGACGATCGTGGGGCTGCCCGCCGGCGACTATTCGGTCGAATTCTTCTGGGACGTCTCGGGCGCCGACGCGATGCTGATCGACATCGCGCCGGGGGATTCGCTCTACGCCTTCATCAATACCCGCGTCCGGCTCGAGGCCCGGAGGGGGATGGACAGCGACGTCTACGAGGAGTTCATTCCGTGGGGCAGCGGCTATCGCGACACAGATCTCGACCAGACGAAGAATCTCGAGCAGTACGTCTCCGTCTCGCTCCCGGGGATCGAGAACGAGCCGCTCGAGGTCGAGACGATCTTCGAGGTCGAGCCCGATACGCGCCTCGACAACGAGGTCGAGTTCCGCGGGACGGCGCTCGAGGTCGACGGCTACCATTCGGCGCGATTCAGCGAATCCGCCGAGCTGATCGGCGTGATCGTGCGGAACGCGTCGGGCCAGATCCTGCCCGGCGTGGTGGTCGTCTCGGCGACGGGCTTTCAGTATCCGGTGCTCGACGAGGTCCCCGTCGCCCCGATCCCGCACCGGACGATCCTCTCGCCCGTCGCGGTCGTCGGCAATTCGATGGGGACCTACTCCGCGTCGGTGCCCGAGATCAGCATGCTGAACCAGTCGGGCCTCGCGAAGCCCTTTTTCAGCGCGGTCACCGGCTTCGATGCCTACTTCGACTTCTCCCCTACGCCGTCCGGCCAGGGCACCTTCGTGAACAACTGGATGAGCCAGATCCAGACGACACTGCCCTTCACCGGCACCCTCGATTTCGACCTCGGCGGCACCTGGTGGATCGACCGGATCGCGATCTGGAACCGCTCGCTCGAGAACGTCCGCATTCTGATCTCCGAATCGCCGACCGGTCCCTGGCAGGAGATCGGCCAGTACACGCTCGGCAACCGCCTCTTCTACACGCACTCCTACCCGCACGAGATCATCGACCTCGGCGCTGAGTACGAGGCGGACTACCTGCGCATCCAGATCGACTCGGCCTACAAGCTGAGCGCCTCGGATACCTTCGCCTACGGCATCGTCGGGGAGGTCGCGGTCAGCGCAGCGCTGACGCCGCTCCCGGAGCCGGGCATGGGCGTGCTCGCGGCGACCGGGGCGCTCGGCCTGGCGGCCCTGCAGCGCCCGGTCAGGTCCCGCAGTAGGTCCGGTAGGGCGGAGCGTCGGCCGGCGCAGGCTCGCTGAAGGCCTCGAGGCCCGGGCGCTCTTCGAACGGCTGCTCGAGCACGCCGAGCAGGGTATGGAAGGGCTCGAGATCGCCCGCGGTCGCCGCCTCGAGCGCCGCTTCGACCCGATGGTTTCGCGGGACGTAGATCGGGTTCACGCGATCCATCGCCGAAGCCGCCGCCGCGCCCTCCTCCCGATTCGACTGGAGGAGGGCGCGCCAGTCTCCGGCCCAGGCGTCGAAGGCCTTCGGATCCTCGAAGAGCGCGCGGACCGGCGCGTCGTCGCCGCGGGCGGCGCCCGCGAGGCGGCGGAAGAAGAGCGTGTGGTCGACCCGCTGTTCGGTCATGAACGGTGAGAGTCCATCGCGCAGCGCGTTCGCCGCCGCGGAGTCGACGAGATCGGGTCGCAGCCCGAGCTTGGCATCGAGCTCCGCCCGCCAGGCGCGCTGGAAGCGCAGGGCGTAGGCCTCGAGGATCGGGGTCGCCCAGGCGACCGCGCGCTTCTCGTCGTCGTCGATGAGCGGCAGCAGCGCCTCGGCGAGGCGGGCGAGGTTCCACTGCAGGATGCCGGGCTGGTTGCCGTAGGCATAACGGCCGCCGTGGTCGATCGAGCTGAACACGGTCCGCGGGTCGTGGCGGTCCATGAAAGCGCAGGGGCCGTAGTCGATCGTCTCGCCCGAGATCGTGGTGTTGTCGGTGTTCATGACGCCGTGGACGAAGCCGGCGGCCATCCAGCGGGCGACGAGCTCGGCCTGGCGCGCGACGACGGCCTCGTAGAAGGCGAGGGCGGGGATCTCCGCGCGCGCTGCCTCGGGAAAATGCCGCTCGATCGCGTAGTCGACGAGTCGGCGGAGGAGGTCGCGATCGCCGGTCGCCGCGGCATACTCGAACGTTCCGACCCGCAGATGGCTCGCGGCGATGCGAGCGAGCACCGCGCCCGGCAGCTGCCCCTCCCGAGCGATCCACTCGCCCGTCGCGATCACGGCGAGCGCGCGGGTCGTCGGAATCCCGAGCGCGTGCATCGCCTCGCCCATCAGGTATTCGCGCAGCATCGGTCCGATGGCGGCCTTGCCGTCCCCGCCGCGGGCGAAGGGGGTTCGGCCCGAGCCCTTCAGGTGGAGGTCGACGCGTCTTCCGCTCCCGTCGAAGATCTCGCCGAGCAGCAGCGCCCGGCCGTCGCCGAGGCGCTGAGAGTAACCGCCGAACTGGTGACCCGCGTAGGCCATCGCGATCGGGACCGAGGCGGGCGCCAGCGCGTTGCCTGCGAGCAGGTCGAGGCCGTCCGGGGATGCGAGCCAGTCGACCGGGATGCCGAGCTCTGCGGCGAGGGATTCGTTCGCGACGACGAGGCTCGGAGCGGGGGCGCTCTCCGCGCGCCAGGGCTCGTACAGCCCCTGGAGCGCCCGGGCATAGCTGTCGTCGAATCGGAAGGGCGAGGGCACGTTCCGCATGCGTCGAGCCTACCCGCCGATCCGGGCGGGCGCCCGTCGCGGGCGCGGCGACGCCGCGGGGCGTCTGATACGGTCCGCGCATGCAAGCCGACTCGTCTCCGCGCCCGCGCCCGACCGAAGGATCGACCGTCTACGACTCCGCCGCGCCGTCCCGTTCCGGGCAGGCGGTGGGCCAGCTCCTGCGGGCCCTGGTCTTCGTCAGCGGGCTCGGGCTGCTCGTCGGTTTCTTCCTGCCCTGGCTCCGGTTCGGGGAGTTCGCGGCGGTGAGCGGGTTGTCCTTGCTGGTCAGCTCGGGGCAGGCGGTGGACGCGCTCGCCGGGCCGGCGCGCGGGCTGCTCGTCCTGATTCCCGTGAGCGGCGCCGCGCTGATCGCGGCGAGCGTCTTCGGGCCGCGGCTCGCGGTGATCGCGGCGCTCGTCGGGGGGATCATCGTGCTCGCCTTCGGCTTCTTCACGCTGGCGCGCGTCTTTCTCGAGACGATGGGCGGGGGCATGTGGATCGTCGTGGCGTCGGCGCTGCTCGCAGCGGGCGCTGGCGTCGCCGGAGTCGCGCGGAGCCGGTCCGGGGATTAGGCGCGTTCGGAGCGCGGCGGGGGACCGGCTCATCGACGCGGTATCGTCGTTCGCGAGTCGGCGATCGGGCCCCGTGCGGGGCGCCGGAAGCGGCGTACGCGAGCGGCAACCGGAGCGAACCGGCGCGAGGAGATCCCGCCCGATGACGAATCGCGTCTTCTTCAACCATCTCGGGCAGACGATCACGGACATCGCCCGCTCGCGGCGCTTCTACGAGGGGCTGCTGGGATTCAAGTTCTGGTGGGAACTCGAGGCGCCCGACGAGCTCGCGAGCCGGGTCCTGATGATTCCCTCGCCCTGCAAGCTGACGGCGACCTATCTCTGGCGTCCCGATCTCGTTCTCAATCTGATGCATTTCGGGGTACCGGAGGCGCGCGAGGCGTATCGGGCGCGCCGGCTCAACGAGCCCGGGCTCTCGCATCTCGCGCTCTCGGTCGATGACGTCCCGGCCCTGCTCGCGCAGGTCGAATCGTTCGGCGGCCGGGTCCACTACGAGAGTCGCGGCGCACAGAGCGCCTGGGGCCAGGCGATCTACATCCGGGACCCGGACGATCAGCTGATCGAGATCGTCACGATGGCCTGGCGGGAGAAGCTTCCGCCGCCGCCCGTCTAGATCCGCTGCCGGGCCCGCTCGGTCTCATCCGTCGCTGAACGGCTCGTCGGGAAACTCGTAGACGTAAATGTCGTCGGGCAGGCTGCCCGGATCGACCTGCGCGACCTGCTTCAAGTAGCCCGTATGGAGATCGTAGATCCAGCCGTGCAGCGTCGGCCGCTGCTCGCGCTTCCAGGCGAGCTGGACGAACGAGAGCTGCGCGAGATGGTTGACCTGCTCGAAGACGTTCAGCTCGATCAACCGCTCGTAGCGCTTGTCTTCGCTGGGGATCGCGTCGAGCTCGCCCGCGTGCAGCCGGTAGATGTCCTTGATGTGGCGCAGCCATTTGTTGATGAGGCCGAGATGCTGGCGGGACATGGCGGCGCGCACGCCGCCGCAGCCGTAGTGGCCGCAGATGATGATGTGCTTGACCTTCAGGACCTCGACGGCGTACTGGACGACGGACAGCATGTTGAAGTCCGTATGGACGACGAGGTTCGCGATGTTGCGATGCACGAAGAGCTCGCCGGGCTCGACGCCCGTCACCTCTTCCGCCGGCACACGACTGTCCGAGCAGCCGATCCAGAGAAACTCGGGCTGCTGGACGCCCGACGTCCGTGCGAAGAAGTCGGGGCGAAGGCTCAGCTTGTCCTCGACCCAGGCCTTGTTGTTCAGCAGCAGTCGCTTGTAGGTCTCCATCCGGCGTCTCCCGCGCTCAGCTCGCGTTCAGCTGCTTGTCGAAGAAATTGTGGAACTCGAGCGTGATGCCGCGGAAGGAGGCGGCCGTCTCGAACTCCTTCACCGTCTCGTAGATGTCGCGATCGACGTAGAGCGCCTTGGTTCCGTCGACGATCAGGTGGGCCTGGTCGGGGATCTTGCGCAGCCGCCGCTTCAGCTCGGACTTGTTGACGAAGGACATGTCCTTGTTGAACCGCATCAGCCAGCTCTGGCCGTCGTTCACGACCGTGATCGCCGCATGATGGTTCGACTGCATCACGAAGAAGACGCCCGTCAGCAGGCCGATCCCGATGCCCGTCAACAGATCCGAGAAGACGATTGCCACGACCGTGACGGCGAAGGGAATGAACTGCGTTCCGCCCTTCGCCCACATCTCGATGACGATCTTGTGGGACGCGAGCTTATAGCCGACGACGAGCAGGATTGCAGCGAGGACCGCGAGCGGAATCCGATTGAGCATCGGCGCCAGCAGTGCCACGGCGGCCAGCATCACGACGCCATGCACGAAGGCCGAGAGTCGCGTTCGCGCGCCGGCGTAGATGTTGGCCGAGCTCCGGACGATGACCGACGTGATCGGCAGCCCGCCGAGCAGGCCCGACAAGGCGTTGCCCACGCCCTGTGCGCGCAGTTCACGGTTCGCATCGGAGATGCGCTTCTCGGGATCGAGCTGGTCGGTCGCCTCGATGCAGAGCAGGGTCTCGATGCTTCCGATGAGGGCCATCGTCACCGCGACCGTCCAGACGTCGAGGCGCAGGACGGCGGCGAAATCGGGCAGAGAAAAGAGCCCGAAGAACTCGGCCGGCGTCGAGGCGACGGGCAGGGTGACGAGATGGTTCGTCGCCGTCAGCTGCCAGTCGGGGGCGAAGACGGCGAAGGATTCGTTCAGCAGCGTTCCGAGCACGACCACGAGCAGCGGCCCGGGCACGAGTCCCAGCAGCGCGTTCCGCTTGATGAGCGGCCGCTCCCACAGGATCAGCAGCGCGATCGCGAGGAGCGAGATCGCGACGGCTCCGGGGCTCGGCGCCCCGAAGGCCACGGCCATCTCCGAGAAGGTATTGAGCTGATCGGTCTGCGTCTGACGGAACGCCTCGTCGCCGAGGAAGTCGCGGTCGTCGCCGAGCGCGTGCGGGATCTGTTTCAGGACGATCACGATGCCGATCGCCGCCAGCATGCCCTTGATCACGCTGTTCGGGACATAGTCCCCGAGCACGCCGGCCCGGAAGGCGCCCAGCCCGAGCTGGATCACGCCCGAGAGGACGACCGCGACGGTGAAGACCTCGAAGCTCCCGAGCTCCTGGATCGCGGCGGCGACGATGACGGCGAGGCCGGCGGCGGGCCCGCTCACCGAGAGCTCCGAGCCGGAGAGCAGCGAGACGACGATGCCCGCGACGACACCCGCGATCACGCCGGAGAAGAGCGGCGCACCCGATGCGAGCGCAATGCCGAGGCAGAGGGGCAGGGCGACCAGGAAGACGACGATTCCGGCGGGCACGTCGCGCCGAGCCGACTGCAACGTCGGGAGAGTCAGATGTCGACCTGATCGGGTCGAAGGATCGAGCGAGCGGTTTTGTTCGAACACCAGCGAATCTATTTAACTGCCCTTCGGTCTCGGGTCAATCGCGAGTGCGCAGTAAGGCTCGACACGTTCGTCGGCCGCGACCCAAGGGGGGACTCGTTTGATACCGTGATCCGTGTCGCGATCGGCGTCCGGCGCGCATCCGAATTCGAGGTCTCGAGTGAGCGTATCGCGAATCTCCCACAGCGAGAGCCCGGCCCCGCGCGATCTGCCGTCGGCCGCGCACGAGCCCGCGCCGCGCTTCTTCTGGCTCCATCTCAAGAAATGCGGCGGCATGAGCTTTCGCAAGACCTTCAGCCCGCCCTACGTCGAGACCGACCGATCGCAGCCGCCGCGCCCGTTCGAGCAGGTCCCGCGCGCCGAGTGGAACGATTGCGTCAACAACTATCGCGTCGAGCTCGGCGAATACGATTATTGCCGCATGCGCTTCGTGCGCGATCGCCTCTATTCTCCCTCCGAATTCGCCGCAATGTACAAGTTCGCGTTCGCGCGCAATCCGTACGATCGCGTCCTCTCGGCCTGGCGCTTCCTCTATCGCAAGCGCTGGTACCACCCGCTCCGGTACAGCTTCCCGCGCTTCCTGCGCGCGCTCCCTGCGATCTGGGCGACGAAGAGCGATCGCCATGTCGCGACGCATACGGCGCCGATCTGGGCCGACGTCTGCGACGAGTCCGGGCGCCTGCTCCTCGATGATCTCTTCCGGCTCGAGGAGATCGACCGTGCGACCCCGATCCTCAACGATCGTCTCGGCACGAACGTCGATGGCCTCGCACATACCAATCGGATGGGGCAGACCGGAGACTATCGCGAACACTATACCGCCGAGACCCGGCGTCTCGTCGAACGGCTCTATCCCGAGGACATCGAGCGGCTCGAATACCGCTTCTGAAGAGCCGGCGGTGGCCGCGTCGCGTCAGAAGGACGAGCCTGGCTGCTGCAGGAATGCCTCTTCTTCGGGCGTCGACGGGCGGTCGAGCAGGGCATTGCGATGGGGAAAACGTCCGAAGCGCGCGACGACCTCGAGGTGGGCGACGGCGAACCGGAGATTGCCCTCGATCCGCTCGCGCGCGCGGCCCGTGCGCGCGGCCGCGAGCGCCTCGAAGAGCGCGACGCAGCGGGCCTGGTCGGCGAGCGACTCGCTGTGCATGAAGGGCATGTAGAGGAAGGCGCATTCGTCGGTCGCGAGGCTGGCCGCGTCGCCCAGGGCGAGCGCCCGCTCGGCGAGGGCGAGAGCGGTCGCGTCCCACGCGTACATGCGGGCGGTCTCGCGGAAGAGGTTGCGCGAGAGTTGGTCGAGCACGACCACCTCTGCGAGCCGGCCCCGGGCCGTCGCGCGCCAGCCTGCGCGCCGGCCAGCCGCGACGGCGGCATGCTCGGCGCCGAAGCGGCCCCGGATCTCGTCGTCGAACGCGGCTCTCTTGCGCCACCAGCGCTCGGCCCGATCCGGGGCTGCGAGCCCGTCGGCATCGAGATCGCCGAACCAGAAGGCGAGGACTTCCGCTACCGCCGGATCCATCTTCGCGCCCCCCGAGTTCAGGACCGCTGTGGCGCCGCCGGCGGCATCGCCGGGCGGCTGCGCGAGAGGAACGCCCCCGCGTCGGCGAGGAGGAACTGGCCCGTCACGCTGCGGGCGAGATCGCTCGCGAGGTAGACGGCGAGCCGCCCGAGCTCCTCGGGCTCCGTCATGCGCCGGAGCGGGATCGATTCGAGGATCGCGGCGACGTAGGAATCCGGGAAGGTCTTGCGGACCTGCTCGGTCAGCGTCGTGCCCGGCGCGATCGCGTTGACGCGGATCGATTGCGGTCCGAGTTCGACGGCCATCGTCTGGGTCAGATGGTTGATGGCGGCCTTGGCGGCGCCGTAGGGTGCGAGGCGGATCGCGGGCCGCGTCGTCTCGCCGGAGGTCACGTTCAGGATCACCCCGCCGCGCCCCTGCTCGACCATCGCGCGCGCTTCGGCGAGGCAGCAGAGCGCCGTCGCGATGAGGTTCTGCTCGACGACGGCCCGGAAATCGGCGCCCGTCCATTCCGTGAAGGGCGTCGCGGGCCGGCCCGCATTCATGCCGACGTTGTTGACCGCGACGTCGAGCCCGCCGAATTCCCAGCGGATCCGCGCGACCAGATCGAGGACGGCCGCCTCGTCCCGCACGTCGGCGACGAAGGCCTTCGCCTCGCCGCCCTCGGCCCGGATCCCGGCCGCGCTCTCCTCGGCGCGGTCCGCATCGATGTCGTTCACGGCGACCCGGCAGCCCGCCCGGGCGAGCCACCCGGCGATGCCGCGGCCGATGCCCGCGCCCGATCCGGTGACGAGGGCGATCCGGCCTGCCAGTCCGAGGTCGATTCCGAGGCTTCGTGCTTCCATTCCTTCATTCTCTCCGTTCGTTCGGCCCGCCGCATCGGCGTCGGCGTCTTCGTCGACGAAGGGAGCCGCCGCCCGCCTCAGCGTCGCGGCTTGAACGCATAATGGACCGGGAGCCGCTTGAAGCCGCCGGTCGTGCTCGACTGCAGACGCTCGGGCGGACCGGCGAGCTCGAAGCGCTCGAAGCGGGCGGTGAGGCGCCGGAGCATCGCGCGCAGCTCGATCCGGGCGAGATGGGCGCCGACGCAGAAATGTTCTCCGATGCCGAAGGCCAGATGGGGATTGGGGCGGCGATCGAAGCGGAAGACGTCCGGCTCCGCGAAGACGCGCTCGTCGCGATTCGCCGAGGCGTAGAAGCAGGCGAGGGTGTCGCCGGCGCGGATCTTCTCGCCGTGGAGCTGGGTGTCGCGGGTCGCGGTGCGGGCCATCTGGACGACGGGGGTCGTCCAGCGCAGGCATTCCTCGCCCGCGTCCCTCGCGAGGCCCGGATCGGCAGCGAGCCGCTCCCAGAGCGCGGGATGCTCGATCAGGGCGTGCAGGCCCCCGCTGATCGCGTTTCGCGTCGTCTCGTTACCGGCGACGATGAGCAGCATGCAATAGGAGGCGAGCAGATGGGGCGGGAGCGGCGCGCCGTCGATGCGCGCCCGGGCGAGCAGGGTCACGAGGTCCGAGCCGTCGCGCTTCTCCCGCTCGCGGGCGAGCGAGCCGAAATAATCGTAGAGCGACTTCGAGCAGCGCAGGCGGGTCTCGTGCGGCGTCTCGCCGGCGCGCTGGTATTCGGGCTCGTTGGGCGCGACGACCCCGTTGGTCCATTCGAAGAGCGGCGGCCAGTCGGCCCTCGGGACCTCGAGCAGCCAGGCGATCACCGCCATCGGGAACGGCGTCGCGAGCCGTTCGACGAAATCGCAGCGGCCGGATTCGCCCTCGGCCGCGAGCGCGTCGATCACCTCGTCGGCGATCGGATCGAGGGCGGCCTCGAGCGGCATCAGGGCCCGGGGCGTGAAGCGATGGCTGACGAGCTCGCGGTACTGGCGATGCTTCGGCGGATCCATCTGGATGATGGTCTCGGGCTCGCGTTCATCCGCGCTGCCGAAGGGCGCATCGATGTTGATCTGGAACTGGGGGAGATTCGAGAAGCGCTCGGGGTCGCGGCCAATCTCGACGATGTCGCGATGCCGGGTGATCGCCCAGTAGGGAACCATCGGATCCGCGACGCGGAAGACGGGCGCTTCGTCGCGCAGCTGCTTGAAGAGGGCGTGGGGGTAGCCCTCGCGGGCATAGCGGGCGGGGTCGAGGAGCGCCCGACCGGGATCGGGAATCGGCATCGGCGGGGCGGCGCGGGACATCGATCGGTCTCCCTCGGCTGGCCGCCAGCATACCCGTCCCCATCGGCCTCGCCCGTCCGTCAGGCCGTCCGGCCGCCGCCAGCGGCCGTTTCGATCCCATCCGGGCCGCGGGGGCCGCGAGCTGCGCCGAGCGTTCCTTATTTTCCTCGCGTAGAATCGGCGAATCGAAGTCGCGATCGCCGAAGCGCCGGAACGCCGCTCGGCGCGGACGAAGAAGCGCGAGCGCGAGAGAGCGAGCGAACGCGCGAGCGTGCGCGCCAGTGAAAGAAATGAAAGAGCAAGAGGGAGACGCATCATGGCCCCGTCCATCACCCCTGCCGAGAACGAGCTGCCCGACATCATCTCCGTGGACGACCACGTCCTCGAGCCCCGCGACCTCTGGCAGCGCGAGCTGCCGGCGAGCCTGCGCGAGCGGGGACCGAAGGTCTCGCGCGAGCGGGTGAAGCTCGAGTTCAAGGGCGGGCATTACGGCTTCGAGCGGGGCGCCGCCGATGGCGACTGGTGCGACCTCTGGCTCTTCGACGATCTCGTCTGCCCGACCGGCCTGCTCCACGGTCCGGCCGGCATCCCCCGCAGCGAGCAGCGCAACGTGCCCGCCGTCTACGAAGACTTCCGCCCCGGAACGTACGAGAAAAGGGCGCGCCTCGAAGACATGCGGATCAACCATGTCTCGGCCGCCATCAACTATCCGAACATCTTCCCGCGCTTCGCGGGGCAGGGCTTCGCCGAACGCAAGGACAAGGATCTCGCGATCGCCTGCCTGCGGATCTACAACGACTGGATGATCGACGAGTGGTGCGCGGGCGAGGCGAAGGGGAAGCTGATCCCGCTGACGCTGATCCCGCTCTGGGATCCGGCGCTCGCGGCCGAGGAGGTCCGGCGCTGCGCGAAGAAGGGCTCGTACGCGATCGCCTTCAGCGAGAATCCGTCGAAGCTGGGCTTTCCGAGCCTCTACTCGGGCCAGTGGGACGTGCTCTGGCATGCCTGTGAGGAGACCGATACGACCGTTTCGATGCATATCGGCTCGTCCTCCTCGATGCCGACGCCGAGCCCCGACGCCCCGCTCGCGACCTCGATGGCGCTCTTCGCCCACAACGCGCAGGCCTCCCTCGCGGACTGGATCTTCTCGAAGACGCTCTCCCGCTTCCCGAAGCTGAAGATCGCCTACGCCGAGAGCCAGGCGGGCTGGATGCCCTTTCAGCTCGAGCGCATGGACAGCGTCTGGAAGGACGGGGTCGGCGGGGTCGAGATGGCGGTGGCACCGTCGAAGCAGGTGAAGGGCCACGTCTGGAACTGCATCTTCGACGATCTGCACGGCCTGAAGTCGCGCCACGAGTTCTCGCTCGAATCGATCCTGTTCGAGACCGACTACCCCCATTCGGACGGCACGTTCCCCCACTCGCGCAAGATCGCCCACGAGCTCTTCTCCCAGGCCGATATGAACGCCGAAGAGTGTTACAAGGTCCTGCGCGGCAACGCGATCGTCTGCTACGGGCTGGAACGGTTCGGGATCATGAAATAGGGGGCCGCATGAGCGCCGTCATCGACATGGCGGATCCCGTCTACTGGCAAGATCCGCACGCCGTGCTTCGCGCCGCGCGCGCGCAGGGCGACGTCGCCTGGACGGCGACCGGCGACGCGATCGTGCTGCGTTACGACGAGGTCGATCGCCTGGCGCGGGATCCGCGCGTCCTCAGCAACGCGCTGCCGATGCTCGAGCAGGTCGGCGTCGTGTCGGGGCCGCTGCACGCCTGGTGGTCGCGCATGCTGACGAACCGCAACGGCGCCTTCCACGACGACCTGCGCCGGCTCGTCTCGCGGGCCTTCACGCCGCGTTCGATCGATGCCCTTCGCCCGCGGATCCGCGAGCGGGTGCGGGCGATGCTGCTCGCCGGCGCCGAGCGCGGCGAGCTCGACGTCGTCGCCGATCTCGCCGATCCGCTCCCGATCTGGATGATGTGCGACCTGCTCGGGATCGACGCCGCGGATCACGCGACCTTCGCCGGCTGGTCGACCGATCTCGGCGACGCGCTCGCCTCGGTCATGACGCCCGAGCGCCGGTCGAGGGCCGAGCGGGCGCTGGTCGGATTCGACGAGCGGATCCGGGCGCTCTTCGCCGAGCGTCGCCGCCAGCCGCGCGAAGACCTGATCTCGCGGCTGCTCGCCGAAGCGAAGCAGGCGGGGCCGGCCTTCGACGACACCGAGCTGGTCACCCTCGTCATCAACCTCATCTTCGGCGGCCACGACACCTCGCGCAGCGTCCTCACCTCGGCGATCGCCCTGCTGACCGCCCATCCGGGCGAGTTCGAGAAGCTCCGGCGCGAGCCCGAACGGGCGCCGGCGGCCACGGAGGAGATCCTGCGCATGGAAGCGCCGGTCGCCGTGCTCGGCCGCGAGCCGACCGAGACCGTCGAGACGCGGGGGACGAAGCTCGAGGCGGGCAAGATGTTCTTCCTCTCGGTGCTCGCCGCCGATCGCGATCCCGCCGTCTTCGCCGAGCCGGATCGCTTCGACATCGACCGCGAGCCGAAGCGCTCGTTCAGCTTCGGCTGGGGCTCGCATTTCTGTCTGGGCGCGTCGCTCGCGCGGGCCGAGGTCCAGGAGACGCTGCGCGGGATCGCCTGCGATACGAAGGCGATCGAACGGATCGGGCCGCCGCCGGCGCAGGTTCCGTTCGTCTCGATCCGACGGCTCGAGTCGTTCCGGATCCGGGTCGAGGCGGCGCGAGACGGCCGTTAGGCCGCCCCCGGCATCTCGAGCACCCCCCGCGCGATCTTCCCGGCCTCCATGTCCTCGACGAGCCGTTCGAAATCCGCGAGCGGATACCGCTTCGAGACGAGCGCATCGAGCTCGAGGCGGCCGGCGAGATAGAGCTCGCAGATGCGCGTCACGTCCCGCTGCGGCTGCGAGGTCCCGTAGCGGCAGCCCATGATCGAGACGTCGAGGAGCAGGCCGAGGGGCTCGAACTCGACCTTCGTCTGCGGCGGCGCGACGCCGATCAGGACGACGTTGCCGCCCCAGTCGGCCATCTTGATCGCGTCTTCCATCAGTCGTTTGGCGCCGACGCATTCGAAGACGTGATTCGCGCCCCAGCCTCCGGTGCGCGCCTTCACGGCGGCGACGGCGTCGCCTTCGGCCCGGGGATCGACGAAATCGGTGGCGCCCATGCGGCGGGCGAGCGCTTCCTTGTCCCGGTTGGTGTCGAGAACGAGGATCGGATGCGCGCCCGCGATCCGCGCCGCCTGGACGACGTTGAGCCCGATGCCGCCCGCGCCGATCACGACGACCGAGTCGCCGGGCTGGACCTTCGCGCGGTGGAAGACGGCGCCGGTCCCCGTCAGCACGCCGCATCCGATCAGCGCCGCCGACGCGAACGGGACCGACTTCGGGATCCGGATCGCCTGGTTCGCCTTCACGACGATTCGCTCGGCGAAGGTCGAGAGGTTGGCGAAGTTGTGATGCGGCTTGCCTCGGACGCGAAAGGGCGTCGGCCGCTTGCCGAAGGTCTCCCGGCATAACGTCGGGCGCCCGGC
>CAZFKD010000017.1:0-18807 GCA_964519695.1 uncultured Spirochaetaceae bacterium | reverse complement strand
GTTCCCGCCGGTGACGCGGCGCCACCGGTGCTCGGCCGGCTGCGCGGTCCGGTCGCGACCGGGACCGCGTCGCACGCGTCACCGCCCACGACGCGCGTCCCGCACGGCCCGACCGTGCAGAATGAATCCCCGCTGCACCGCGCCGGCGAGCTCGACGACACCAACCTGCCGCCGCTGCGCCGGACGCTCGCGGCCCGGGCCGCCGAGGACGATCCGCCGGAGCTCGGCGACCTCCGTCCGAAGGATCTCCCGCCGCCCGCCAGCATCGAATCCGCCCCTCCCTGAGCGCGAGCGCCTCGCCGCGCTACACCCGGGGCGCGCGCCGGTCGATCAGGACCGGCGAAGTCGATCTCCGCACGAGCGGAAACCGACACAGATGACTTGGAGTTTGCGCCTGCGATCCTAGGATCGCGCTACGCGCCCACCGCCAGCTCGAACCGACCGGGAGCATCGAACATGCGTGCCTATCTCAGCGACGTGGTCCTTCTCTATCTCGACGAGCTGATCGACTGGGAGAGCTATTTCCACTGGCGCCGCGGCGAGCAGGCCGACGTCGAGGTGGATCGCGCGGCGATGCGCGAGGTGCTCGAGACGGCAGCCCAGATCTGCGAGGAGCAGGAGCCCAAGCTGCGGGCGGGCTGGGAGCAGTGTGCGCGGCTCGAGAACGGCAACGTCGTCTACCCGCCGCACATCGCCGAGACCCTCGAGAAGCTCAAGCAGGCCGGCCTGATCAGCTTCGGCGTCGAGGAGCAGTACGGCGGCTTCGAGCTGCCGGCCTTCGTCGCGAACGTGATCCTGCAGATGGTGGCCCGCGCGGACGCGGGATTGATGACGATCCTCGGGCTCCAGGCGGGCGTCGCCGAAGACATCCAGCGCTACGGCTCCGAAGAGATGAAGCGCGAATACCTGCCGCGCTTCGCCTCAGGCGAGGTCATGGGCGCGATGGACCTGACCGAGCCCCAGGCGGGCTCGGACCTCGGCGCGATCCAGACGCGCGCGACGAGCGAGAACGGCAGGACCTTCGTCGACGGCAACAAGATCTTCATCACGAACGGCGGCTGCGAGATCCATCTCGTGCTCGCGCGCGACGCGGAGACGTTCGATCAATCGAAGGGGACGACGAAGGGCCTCTCGCTCTACCTCGTGCCGCGCACGCGGCCGGACGGCCAGCCCAACGGCGTGACGGTGACCCGCCTCGAGGAGAAGCTCGGCATCCACGGCTCGCCGACCGCCGCGATCCAGTTCGATCATGCCGAGGGCTTCCTCGTCGGCGAACGCGGCCAGGGCTTCACGGCGATGCTCTCGCTCATGAACAATGCCCGCCTCGGCGTCGCCGCCCAGGGCGTCGGCATCGCCGAAGCGGCCCTCGACGTCGCGATCCGTTATGCGCGCACGCGCGTGCAGTTCGGCGCGCCGATCGCCGAGCAGCCGCTCATGAAGAGCCGGCTCGCGCGCATGGCGATGGAGCTCGAGGGCAGCCGCGCCCTGCTCTACCGCGCCTGCGCGCTGACCGATCAGAACCGCGCCATCGAGGGCGTGCTCGCGCGGGTCGCGAGCGGCTCGAAGGAGATGTCGGAGGCCCAGGCCGCCGAGCTCCAGACGCTCTACGAGCGCAACGAGACCCGCATCCGCCTGCTGACGCCGCTCGCGAAATACATGGGTACGGAAGCGGCCGACTCGATCAGCCGCGACGCGATCCAGATCCATGGCGGCCTCGGCTTCATGGCCGAGAGTGAAGTCGCGAAGCTCCACAACGACGCCATCATCACGACGATCTACGAAGGCACGTCCGAGATCCAGGTCTCCTTCGCGCTGAAGGAGATCGGCAAGGGCGCGCTCGGCGTCGTCTTCGAGGTCCTCGAGGGGGAGCTCAAATCCTTCGACGATCCGCGCCTCGCGGAGCTCGCCGACAAGGTGCTCGCGGGCATGAAGCAGATCCTCGGAGCCGCCGGCGCGCTGCTCGCGGACTTCAAGTACGCGATGATGTCGGCGCAGTCGCTGGCCGAGGTCGTCGCGAGCGTGCTCGCCGCCGGCGAGCTGCTCAAGCAGGCGAAGGCCGATCCGCGGCGATTCGATCTCGCCGCGACCTGGATCGATCGCCGCATGGTCGATCTCGAGGGCCGCTGCAAGCGGATCAAGACTGGCACCGTCGCCCTTCTCGACCGCAGCGCCGCGGTCATCGAGCTCGTCGACTGACGCGGCCCGGCGCGCTGTCCACTGAGCGCGGACCGTCGACGCCGCCCGCGCTCAGCCCGTCGCGCACTCGCGCCGGAGCCACTCCCCGAGCAGGATCCCCGCGGCGGCCTGCACGTTGTAGGACGGGATGAAGCCGCGCATCGGGATGCGCAGGCAGGCGTCCATCCCAGCGAGGATCGAAGCCGGAATGCCGAGCGCCTCGCCGCCGAGAAAGATGGCGCTCGGCGCTTCGAGGGGCTCCGACCAGGGCGACGCGGCGCCCTCCGTCTCGAGGGCGAGCAGCCGGCGCCCGGAGCGGCGCGCCGCAGCGACGGCGGCCTCGGCGGTCGCGTCGAGCACGGGAAAGAACCGATCCGCCTGCATCGCGAAGCGCATCGCGCTCGCCCGCTCCGCGCGCGTCCAGTCCTCGGCGAGCACGACGCCCGTAGCCCCCGCGACCTCCGCAGCCCGCACGATGAAGCCGACGTTGCCGGGGTAGCGCAGGCCGACCAGCACGAGCACGAGCCCGTCCCGCCGCATCAACTCGTCGAGCGACGGCCGCGTCGAGGGACCCTCCAGCGCGAGGACCTCGGCTGCCGCTGCGCCCTCCGAGAGCCGCAGCAGCTCGCGCTCGGAGGCCTGCCGGATCTCGCTTCCGCGACTGCGCGCGCGCTCGACGACGGCGGCGATCGCCGGATCGAGGTCTCCCCGTCGACAGACCACCAGCGGAATCGAAGCTTCCCGGTCGAGGGCCGCGGCAATCGCCGCGGCCCCCACGATCCGCCGGCGCAGCCGACTCGATTCGTTCGCCATCGCGGCGGCGGCTCTGCGCTCTTCGCCGCCGGCGCTCAGTGCCGGCCGGGCGAGCGACGCGGGATCATGTCGAGGATCACCTGCATCGAGAGCTGGCGCTGCTCCGCCGCCCGGGTCGAGCCGTCGAAATAGGAGAGCAGGAAGTTCCCGTCGAGCATCAGGAGCACGCCCATCGCGACCGTATGCGGATCGAACTCGCGCGGCACGATCTCGGCGAGGGTCTCGGTCAGCGCGCCGCCGAAGCGATGATGCAGATCGAGGACGGTGCGGACGAGCCAGTCGCGGAAGCTCGTATGCTCGGTCGCCCAGCGGATGAAGCCGTCGACGTCGGCGCGATGCTGGGCGATGAAGGACTGGTAGAGCTCGACCTGCTCGCGCAGCCGCTTCTCGGGCGGAAGCGAGGACATGTCGCGGGCGAGCGAGACGCGGAAGGGCTCGCAGAGCCGGTTGAAGCACTCCCGGAAGAGCGATTCTTTGTCGCTGAAATGCCAGAAGACGGTCGCACGCGACACCTCGGCGTGTTCCGCGACATGGGCGATCGTCGTATTCTCGTAGCCTCGGGTCAGAAAGAGCCCGGTTGCCGCGATCAGGATGCGCTCCTGCGTCGCGGCCTTGCCGGTGAGCGGCTCGTCGGCGGCGGGCAGCGGCGCCTGCCCGTCGTTCGTCCCGCTCTCGACTCCATCCCTGGCCATCGCGAAGCTCCTCTGCAGCCCAAGCACCGCCGGAGTCTAACGCCTTCGCGGCATTTGCCCGGTGGCGCGCGCGACCTCGAACGAGCGTTCGTTCGCGCGAACCGGGCACACGCCCTGCTAGCTTGCGCAGCATCCGGGGGAGCTGCATGAGCGAACGCCACGCAATGGCCTTCGGCCGTGACGCCGAAGGCCTCGCCACGGTCATGGGCAACCGCGCGGGCGTCGTCGATTGGGCGAACGCCGCCTTCGAGCAGCTGACGGGGATCCCGCTGGCCGACACCGTGGACAAGCCCGTCACACGCTTTCTCGAGCGCGCGGGCCTCGAGCTCGAGGTCGTCGATTTCGTCGCCCAGCACTTCTTCGAGGGCCGGCCCTGCCGCCTCGAGTTTCCATTCGAGCGGCCCGACGGTCGCCGGATCGACGTCCTGCTCGAAGTCGAGGCGCTGCGCGACGCCCTCGGCGAGATCGATCGCTTCCGAGCCACCGCCTGCGAGCGAAGCGAGCCGGTCGCCGATCCGTGGATTCCGCTGCCCGATCGCCGCGCCGAGACCTCGATCGCGCCCGCATCGAAGCCGGCACCTCCCGCGATCCGGCTCGCCCCGGCGATCCACCGTGCCCTCGCGCCCGCGCGGGCCGAAGCCGGACATGCGCGTTCCCCTTCGCCCGACGCCTGGCTCCTCGATCTCGCGCTCTCGCCCGAGCCGCTCGCGATCCGCGCCAGCGCCGCCGAACTCGAAGGGCTCATCGCCTCGCTCGTCCGCGCCGCGCGGGCTTCGCTCGCCCTCGCCGATCACGCCTGGGGCACGCTCACGCTGACGACGGGCCGCACGACCCCGCATCGCCGCTTCATCTCGAAGGTCCACGCGATCCCGGCCAGCGCGCCCGCCCTCGCCGACGCGAGCCAGATTCATCTCGAGATCCACGACACCGGGGCACCGATCGACGCAGCCGTCCTCGCGCGGCTCCGCCGCCTCGCTGCACCGACTCCAGATCCGGCTTTGGATTCGGCTTTGGATTCGTGTTCGGCTTCGGAGTTGCGATCCGATTCGGCGGCGCAGTGCCCCGAACGCCTCGCCGACGCATCGCGTTGCCGCGCAGACGCGCGCGAGGACGCGCTCGTCGACGCGATCCAGCGCGCGCAGCGCCTCGGCGCGTCGATCCATCTCGACTCGACGCCGGGCTGCGGCAATCAGGTCCTGGTGCTGTTTCCGGCCTGAGCCCCGAATCGAACGACCGACCCGGAGCGCCAGCGACGCGCGTCGAACCCCGAGTCCGCGTCAAGCCAGGTACATGCCGCCGTTCGTCGCGAAGATCTGGCCCGTCGTGTACCCGGAGATCCGGGGACAGGCCATGCCGAGCACGGTCGCCGCGATGTCGCCGGGCTCGGCGATCTTGCCGAGCAGCGTCGCGCGCTTCATGGCGGCGATGCCCTGCTCGCCGATCGTCGCGAGCATCGGCGTGTTGACGGGGCCCGGCGCGATCGCGTTGACCCGAACGCGATAGTTCGAGTACTCGCGCGCCGTCGTGCGCGTCACCGCCTCGATCGCGCCCTTGGCCGCAGTGTAGTCGACCTGGCCGACATTGCCGTTGCGCGCCGAGACGGAAGAGAAGTTGACGATGAAGCGGTTGACGCCGTCGTCGAGGGGCTGATCGCCGTTGGCCTTGAAGAGCGGATGCCAGTGCTGGACGGCGACCTCGCGGGTGAACAGGAAGGTGCCCCCGAGATGGACGGAAAGGACGAGATTGAAATCCGAGAGGCTCTTCTTCGTGATGCGGGAATCGCGCGTGATGCCGGCAACGTTGACGACGCCGTTGATGCAGCCCGTCGCCTCGAGGACCTGGGAGACCGCTCGCTCGACATCCGCCTCGAGCGTCACGTCCGCCGGGACGACCAGCGGCGCGTTCTTCATCGGCAGGATCGCCGCCTCGAGCCTCGCCTTCGCCGCCTCGAGCCGCTTTGGGTCGAGGTCGACCATCGCGACCTGCGCGCCGTGGCGCGCGAGGGCCTGCGCGATCCAGAAGCCAATGCCCTGCGCCGCCCCGGTCACGATGTGGGTCTCACCGAGGAATGCGCCTTCGCGCAGAACCAGATCCATTCGAGTCACCTCTCCTTTGCAACGCCTTCGTCGCGTCGTACGTCTCGCCGTGCCCGCTGCGCGACCTCGTGCGGCCCGGGCGACGGAACGCTCAGGAAGCCTTCACGATTCCGATCGGACAGGAGACACCCGTGCCCCCGAGCCCGCAATAACCGCCGGGATTCTTCGCGAGATACTGCTGATGGTAGTCCTCGGCGAAATAGTATTCGGGGGCGGGCCCGATCTCGGTCGTGATCGGCCCGTAGCCCGCCGCGTCGAGTTCCTTCTGGAAGGCGTCCCGCGAGGCGAGCGCCAGCGCCTTCTGTTCGTCGTCGTAGTAGTAGAGGCCAGAGCGGTACTGGGTTCCGACGTCATTGCCCTGGCGCATCCCCTGGGTCGGATCGTGGCTCTCCCAGAACAGCTTGAGCAGCTGCTCGTAACTGACGCGCTTGGGGTCGTAGACGACCAGCACCGCCTCGGTATGGCCGGTCAGCCCCGAACAGACCTCCTCATAGGTCGGATTCGGCGTCGGCCCGCCGGCATAGCCGGCCGCGGTCACATAGACGCCCGGGGTCTGCCAGAACTTCCGCTCCGCGCCCCAGAAGCAGCCCATCGCGACGAGGATCTTCCCATGGCCCTCGAAGGGCGCGTCGAGCGGCTGACCCGTCACGCAATGCTTCGCTGCGACCTTCATGCGCTGGTTCCGACCGGGCAGC
Organism: uncultured Spirochaetaceae bacterium; assembly: GCA_964519695.1. Taxonomy (GTDB): domain Bacteria; phylum Myxococcota_A; class UBA9160; order UBA9160; family UBA4427; genus UBA4427. The sequence goes on along the minus strand of CAZFKD010000017.1, from coordinate 12,336 downwards.
GCGTCTTCCTTGCGCGGAATCTCCAGCGGCTTTCCGAAGAGTCTCATCGTCGTGCCTCCTGTTTTAGGGCGCGGGCCGGGGCGGGCTCGTTCGGGATTCACTGCGCCGCCTCGGGCGGGGCGCGCGGCCGCAGGATAGCCGCCGCGGCCGGGGCGCGACATCGCATGATACGCTCCCGCGCGAGTCGATCGGAGACCCCGTGCGCATCGCCACCTGGAACGTCAACGGCCTGCGGGCCCGCCTCGAGTTCGTGAAGCTCTGGCTCGCCGAGCGCGCGCCCGACGTCGTCGGCTTCCAGGAGCTGAAGCTCCCGGACGACCAGTTCCCGCATCTCGAGTTCGAGGCCCTCGGCTACAAGGCCATCCCCCACGGCCAGAAGAGCTGGAACGGCGTCGCGATCCTCTCGCGGCTGCCGATCGAGCCGATCGAGACCGGCCTGCCCGGCGAGGCCGAATTCGGCGCCCGGCTGATCCGCGCCCGCGTGGGCCAGGGCCCGCTCGCCCTCGACTTCACGACCCTCTACTGCCCGAACGGCAAGGACGTCGACCACGACGACTATCCGAAGAAGCTCGCCTGGTTCGAGTCGCTCCGGCGCTGGGCCGAGGGCTTCGTTCGCGCGGACGCGAGCGCCGTTCTCTGCGGCGACTTCAACATCGTCCCGACGCCGCTCGACTCGTACGACGAGGAGGGACTCGCGGGCTCGACCTTCCACACCGATGCAGAGCGTAGACGTTATGCAGCCCTTCTCGCGGTCGGCCTGCGCGATTTGTTTCGCGAGCGGGAGCCGGAGACGCGGGCCTTCAGCTGGTGGGACTACCGCGGCGGCGCGTTCCATCGCAAGCAGGGGCTGCGGATCGACATGCTGCTCGGGACGCCGGCGGTCGTCGCGCGCCTGCGATCGGTCGAGATCGATCGGGAATGGCGGAAGAAGAAGGGGGAGCTGACGGCGTCGGATCATGCGCCGGTGGTGGCGGAGCTGGACGGGGGATGAGGAACGAAAGACGGCTCGTTCCGACTCGTCCGTGCACGATCACTCGAGGACACCCGCGAGCTCGCGAACGCCTTCGCGCCGCAACGGCATTCTTGCCGTCCCGTGGGCCCCGAAGTAGGCTGCCGCGATGGAGCTGGAAGCCGCGACGACGGAGCTGCAGGCATCGATTCCGGACCTGATCGCCGTCTACCTGTTCGGATCGATCGCCCGGGGCGACGCCGGCCGGGAGAGCGACGTGGATTTCGCCGTTCTCGCGGGCAGTCCCATCGATGGCTCGTTGCGCTTCGAGCTCGAGGGGCGCCTCGAAGAGAAGCTTCGAAAATCCGTCGATCTGATCGACCTGCGAAGAGCCTCTGCCGTCTTTCGCATCCAGATCCTGAAGGACGCGGAGATCCTGCTCGATGGCGACCCGGCAAGGCGCGCCGAGTTCGAGGGTTTCGCGCTCGCGGATTACGCCCGCCTCAACGAAGAACGCGCCGGAATCCTCGACGACGTACGCCGGAGCGGCCGTGTCCATCGATGACGTCGCGCTCAACAAGGCGGCGACGATCGAGCGCTGCCTCTCTCGCATTCGGACCGTCTACGCCGACGATTCCGAGAACCTGACGAACGACCTGATCCGCCAGGAATCGATCCTGCTCAATCTGCAGCGCGCCTGCGAAGCCTCCATCGACCTCGCGATGCATCGCGTGCGGCGCGGTAAAATCGGCATTCCCCAGGACAGCCGCGATGCGTTCGACCTGCTCGTCCGTTCGGGCTCTCTCGATCCCGTGCTCGCCGAAGGCCTGAAGAGGATGGTCGGCTTCCGAAACATCGCGGTCCACAACTATGCGCGGATCGACCTCGGGATCGTTCGTGCGATCATCGAGCGGCATCTCGGCGACCTCGAACGATTCGCGGAGGAGTCAATCCGCGATTCGGGGGATGGATGATCAAAGACGCGAGTCCGGGAACGATGAGGTGTCACTCGGCGTATGACTCGGAATTCCCGCCGATGCGATTGATCGAGCGGCGTACGCCTCGTCAGTCGCTGCGCCGCCGCGCGACGACCCCGTCTCGCAGCTCCCGCTTCAAGATCTTCCCTGCCGCGTTCCTCGGCAGCGGCTCGCGCACGATCTCGACGAGCGTCGGGACCTTGAAGCTCGCGAGACGCTGCTCGACGAAAGCCTGCAGCGCCGCGACCTCGATCTCACGGCCCTGCTTCGGGAGCACGGCGCAGGCGACCTCCTCGCCGAGCCGCTCGTGAGGGACGCCGAAGACCGCCGCTTCGTGGACGCCCGGGAACTCGTAGAGGATCGCCTCGACCTCCGCGCAGTAGATGTTCTCGCCCGCGCGCAGCACCATGTCCTTGGCGCGGTCCTCGACGAACACGAACCCCTCTTCGTCGACACGCCCGAGATCGCCGCTCCGGAGCCAGCCGTGGACGATCGTCTGGGCCGTCGCTTCGGGCTTGTTCCAGTAGCCGCGGATCAGGTTCGGGCCGCGGAAGCAGAGCTCGCCGACCTCGCCGGGCGGCAGCGGCTTCATCTGATCGTCGAACGCGCGAACCTCGAGTACGGGAACGGAGCGGCCGGCGCTGCGCGGCTTGCGCAGATAGTCGTCGCCCGAGTTCTGGGGGCCGTAGGCGTTGGTCTCCGTCATCCCGTAGCCGAGGCCGGGGCGCGCGCGGGAGAAGCTCTTGTCGATGCGGGCGACGAGTTCGGGGGGCGCGGGCGCGCCGCCGCCGCCGACCGAGGCGAGGCTCGACGTATCGCGCAGCGGGAAATCCTTCGACTCGAGCAGGTCGAACGCCATCGTCGGCACGCCGACGAATTGAGTGACCCTCTCGCGCTCGATCAGCTCGAGCGACCGCTCCGGGCTCCATTTGTACATCATCACGAGCTTGAAGCCGTTCAGGAACGACGAGAGCATGACGGGGACGAGACCCGTGACGTGGAAGAGCGGCACGACGAGGATGAAGCAGGGCGCATACGGGCTCGGCTCCTTCGGCGGCTGCGTCATCGCACCGGCGATCGCGCGGCAGGCGAAGGCGCGCAGGGCCGAGAGCAGCGCGCGATGGGTCGAGACTGCGCCCTTCGGAAAGCCCGTCGTCCCCGACGTGTAGAGGATCGTCGCATCCTGATGCGCGTGGACGTCGATCTCGGGCATCGCGGCGCCGGGCCGGATCACGTCCGCGAGGCGCTCGACGCCCGTCGGCAGCGGACCGTCGTGGCGGACGACGCAGGCGCGGATCCCGCCCGAGGCGACGCGCGGCTTCGCGACCTCGAAGCGCTCGCTGTCGGCGATCAGGAGCTTCGCGCCGCTGTCGTCGAGGCCGTAGGCCAGCTCGTCGGCCTTCCACCAGGCGTTCATGCAGACGGCGATGCCGCCGACCGAGAGGATCGCCGCGAACGACGCGATCCACTCGGGATAGTTCCGCATCGCGATCGCGACGCGGTCGCCGGGGCGGATCGCATAATGATGGACGAGCGCGTCGGCGATCTCGTCGACCTTCGCCATCAGCTGCGCGAAGGAGAGTTTCTCGTCTTCGTAGACGAGGAAGGGCTTGTCGCCGTGGAGCCGCGCGAGGGCGAAGGCTTCACGCATCGACCTCGGCAGCTCGGCGAACTGCTTGATCGGATGCCCGTCGACGAGATGCTCGACGATCTCGAAGGGCGCGCCCGGCCCGGTCAATGCCGCCATCGCCTGCTCCCAGCTCATCGCCTGCGCCACTCGGATCGCCCCCTTCCCGCGCCGCGCGAGCCGCGCGTCGCCTCGCTGCCAGCATACGCGAATCCGTCGCAGCGGGGATTGCTGCGGCGAGCCGGGATCCCGGGGCGGGGCGACTCGCGGTCCGCGCGGGCCGCCGTAGCACGACTGGCCGTAATCGGGGGAATGGTGGATGCTGAGCACGATTCCGAAGGTCGTGCCGACCCGAGCGATCCTGCCACGAAACGAGGCAACCCCCATGTCGGAAGCGAGCGCGAACGAAGCGGCCCTCCCCTTCTACCTGCGCGGCGTCCACGCGCCGGTCCCGGACGAAGTCGAGGCCTTCGATCTCCCCGTCGAGGGGGCGATCCCGCCCGAGATCGCGTGGCTCTTCCTGCGCAACGGCCCGAATCCGCTGCAAGGCGACCCGGGCCACTGGTTCGTCGGCGACGGCATGCTCCACGCCGTCGAGATCCGGGGCGGCGGCGTCCGCTCCTTCCGAAGCCGCATGATCCAGACCAACAAGCTCCGCGGCCTCGCTCGTTATGTCGATCGCGATGGCAGGGTCGACTTCACGGCGAGCCCCGCCAATACCCACGTCGTCGCCCACGCCGGCCGCCTGCTCGCCCTCGCCGAGAACGGCCTGCCCTGGCAGGTCGGCCGCCGCCTCGAGACCCTCGGCCTCCACGACTTCGGCGGCCGCCTCGCCGGCCCGATGACCGCCCATCCGAAGATCTGCCCCGAGACCGGCGAGCTGCATTTCTTCGGCTACCACTTCGCACCGCCCTACCTCGTCTACCACCGCGTCGGCGCCGCCGGCGAGCTCCTCCTCTCCCAGCCGATCGAAATCCCGCGGCCCGTCATGATGCACGACTTCGCCATCACGCGGGATTTCGTGCTCTTCTTCGATCTCCCGCTCGTCTTTTCGTTCGAGGCCGCGGCGCGCGGCGGCATGCCCTATGCCTTCGATCCGAATGCCGGCGCGCGGATCGGCATCCTGAGGCGCGACGCGCCGACCGTCGCAGTCCGCTGGCTCGAGATCGAGCCCTGTTATTTCTTTCATCCGATGAACGCGAGCAACGACGGCGAATCGATCCGGGTCGAGGTCGCGCGCTATCCCTCGCTCTGGAGCGAGAACTCCGGCCATTTCGACTCGGCCTATCTGCATCGCTACGAGATCGACCTCGCGCAGGGCAGCGTCCGGGAGACGCCCCTCGACGATCTCGCGATCGAGTTTCCGCGGGTGCGCGAGGACCGCACGGGCCTTCCCTACCGCTTCGGATATGCGGCCTCGACCCGCGCCGATGGCGCCGTCGTCGGCAGCGGGCTCGTCCGCTACGACCTCGAGACCGGCAAGCGCGAGGTCTTCGACGGTCGCGGGACGTGCCTGCCGTCGGAGGCGGTGTTCGTGCCGGCCTCGAATGGCTCGGCGGCGGACGATCGCGCAGGGACGGACGAAGGCGAAGGCTGGCTGCTCGCCTATCTCCACGATCGCGCCTGCGGTCCGAGCGAGTTCGCGGTCTTCGACGCGACGCGAATCGCCTCGGGACCGATCGCGCGAGTGAAGCTGCCACAGCGCGTTCCGCTCGGGTTCCACGGGCGCTTCGTGGCGGATGGAGAGATCGGCGGCTGACGCGTCAGGCCGCTCCCAGCAACCAGCCCCCCAGCACGACCGAGCCCCCCGCCCCGACCGCGCGCAGCCAGGACAGGCCGCGCCCTGCGCCCTGCGCCGACAGCCGCCCCGCGACGTGCCCCAGCAATCCGCTGACGCCGATCATCGCGACCGCGACGCCGACGCCGAAGAGGACGAGATAGGCGAACGCGAGCGCGGGCGAATGGCGCGCGACCGGCAGGACGGCGAGGATCGGGGCCGAGCCCGCGAGTCCGTGGAGTGCGCCGACGAAGAGCGCGCCGTGCTCGTGGCGATGCTCCGCGCGGGCATGACCGGCGACGTGCGCCGGAGCATGATCGTGCCAATGCGCATGCGGCGGGATGCCGTCGTGGGCGTGAAAATGGAGATGGGCGCGCCGGCGGGCGAGCTCGATCCAGACGAAGACGCCCAGTCCGATCATGACGAGGCCAACGGCGCGATCCGCGAGCGCCGACAGCGACGCGGGGAGCGCGCGGCCGACGGCGAGCAGGAGCAGCCCCGCGGCGAGGATCACGAGGCCATGCCCGACCGACCAGCGCAGGCCGGCCCGCGCGCCGTCGGCGGCGCTGCGGCCGCGGGTCGCGAAGACCGAGAGCGCCATGACGTGATCGGCGTCGAAGGCATGGATCAGGCCGAGGCCGAACGCGACGGCGAGCCAGCCGAATCCGGAGGTCGGATCGAGGCCCGAGCCAGCAGCCGAACCGGCGACCAGCCCCCCTGGCGAGGCAACGATCGACGCGACGAGATCGACCGGGTTCGAAAGGTCCAATCGGCGGGTTCCTCGTTCGCGGCGGCCTTGCTCCGACGAAGCGCTCGATTCGAACGTAGCTCGTCCGCCCCCGCGCCGGCTGTCCCGCACCCCGCCCAGGCGGGCCGCGATCAAGCCATCTTCTGGATCACGTCTTCCGCATAGCGCTTGAGGCCGTCGATCTTCTTGTCGAGCTCGCCGGTGATCCCGTGATAGAAGGCCCAGGGCATGGTCAGGATGTGGGTGACGCCGCCGTCGCCGAGCTTGCGGTAGGCATCGATGCCGTGGGCATCCGAGGCGCTCGCGAGGACGTCGAATTCTTCGCTGCGGCCGGCCGCCCGGCGATAGCCGCGGATCTTCTCGATCGAGGCGAGGATGTCGGCGCTCGTCTGGAGATCGGAGAGCCAGCCGTCGTTGCGGGCCGCGCGCTTGAGGGCCATGTCCGAGATGCCGCCGACCCAGACGGGGATCGGCCCGGTCGGGACGGGCGGCGTCATCTTGAGGCGCTCGCAGCGGTAGAACTCGCCCTCGAAGCTGAACATCTCGCCGCTCCAGAGCTTGCGCATCAACGTCAGCATTTCGTCGGCGCGCTTGCCGCGGCGCTCGAACTCCTGGCCGACGAGATTGAACTCGACCTTCGACCAGCCGACGCCGATCGTCAGCGTGATGCGGTTGTCGGAGAGGGCGGCGGCGGTCGCGATCTGCTTGGCCGCGAGATAGGGGTTCCGCATCGGGAGCACGAAGGCGTTGGTCGTGAAGCGGAGGTTCTTCGTGACGGCCGAGAGGGTTCCGGCGGTCACCCAGGGATCGGGGAACTCGGTCGTCTCGTCGTAGCGGCGGACGCCGTCCTCCGTATACGGGTAGGGCGTATCGAGGGTCTCTGGATAGACGGCGTGGTCGGAGAAGCCGATCGCCGCGTAACCCGCCTCGTCGGCGGCCTTTGCGAGGGGGATGAGATGCTGCGGCGGTTGGAAGGCGCCCGAGATCACGAACTTCATCGTTGCTCCTCGTCCGAGCGCGGGCCGCACGGGAGGGTGCGATCCGGTCGGCGCGTTGCGGCGGCGCTAGGCCGGGCGCGGGGTGAAATGGATCAGGGTCTCGCGGCCGAGATCCTCGAAGCGGACTTCGACGGGCAGGCCGACGGCGACGACCTCGGGGGCGCAGCCAACGATCCGGGTCGTCATGCGCGGGCCCTCCTCGAGCTCGACGGCGGCGATGACGAGCGGCAGCTGGCTCTGCTGCGCCGGGTCGAGGCCGACACGGTCGATGGTGTAGGAGTAGATCGTTCCGCGGCCGGAGACGGGCTCCCATTTCCAATCCTCGCCGAGGCAGACGGGGCAGCGCGCGCGGGGATAGAAGAAGAAGCCGTCGCGCGGGCAGCGCTGCAGGACGAGTCGCCCTTCGCGCGCCGCGTCGAAATAGGGCGCTGCGAGCGGGATGCGCCGCGGGATCGGCCGGCCGTTCTCGGCGTAGGGCTGTTCGACGCGCATCAGGCACCCTCCAGGACGAGACCGACGTTCGCCGCCATCAGCCCGCCGACGCCGGTCACGTAGGCGAGATCGCATTTGCGCAGCTGCACGTCGCCGGCGCGGCCCTGGATCTGGCGCATCGCGTCGAGGACGTGCGAGAGGCCGCCGGCCGAGCCGCCCTGGCCCATGCCGAGCTGCCCGCCATGCGTATTGAGCGGCCAGTCGCCGCTGAAGCGCAGATCGTGCTCTTCGACGAAGCGGCCGCCCTGCCCCTTCGCGGCGAACCCGGCGTCTTCGATCGTGAGCAGCACCGTGATCGTGAAGCAGTCGTAGAACGAGGCGAGATCGATGCGCCTCCGATCCGCGCCCGCCATCGCGAAGGCGCGATCCGCCGAGGCCTTCGCCGGCGTGACCGTCATGTCGGGCATGTAGGTCACGGTCTTGTGGGTCACGCACTCGCCATAGCCCGATACGAAGACCGGCCGATGCCGCAGCTTCTTCGCCCGCTCGGCCGAGGTCACGACGACCGCCCCGCCGCCGAAGCACGGCATCACCATCTCGAGCAGGTGGATCGGATCGCAGACCATCGGCGAGCGCAGCACGTCCTCGACCGTGATCGGCTTGTCGCGGAAGACGGCCTTCGGGTTCTTCTGGGCGTTGTCGCGTTCGTGCACCGCGATCTTCGCGAGGGTCTCGGGCCGGACGCCGTACTGCGCCATGTAGCGCGTCGCGACCATCGCGAAGGACGAGGTCGCGGCGACGAGGCCGTAGGGGATGTCGAACTGGCTCTGCGGCGAGCCCCAGGCATCGCCCATCAGGTAGGCCGGCATGACCATCTTGCGCGAGTCCGCCCCGCCCTCGATCGGCGCCGGCGTCGAAGGGACGAGCACGAGCACCGTATTCGCGACGCCGACCTCGATCGCCGCCGCCGCGCGCCAGATCATGCCGGCGGAGGTCGCTCCGCCGATGTCGACGATCTCGTTGAAGCTGCTCTGGATGCCGAGGTACTCGGCGAGCGCGAGCGAGGGAAAGAGCGGCGACTCCTGCAGCCCGCCGATCACGAGCCCGTCGACCTCGCTCTTCTCGATGCCCGCATCGGCGAGCGCCTCGGCCGCGAGCGCGGCGCAGGCCTCCATGCTGAACATCGGGCGATCCCATTTGCGCTGGGGCGCCCATTCGGTGTAGCCGACCAGGGCGGCGGCGCGTTTACCCATGACCATCTCCTCGTTCGATCGGATCGCGTGCTAGGCCGCCAGGACGCCCCGCTCGTCCCGCAGGCGGACCGGCAGCGAAGTCAGACCGCAGGCGAAGGCCGGCGCATGCAGCTGCAGGGGCTCGTCGTTCGCGCGCTCGAGCCCGGGCAGACGATCGAGGATCGCTTCGAAGGCGCAGCGCAGCTCGAGCCGCGCGATGTTTGCGCCCATGCAGAAATGCGTGCCGATGCCGAAGGCGACGTGGGGATTCGGCGAGCGCCCGATGTCGAAGCGCTGGGGATCGCGGAAGACCTCTTCGTCCCGGTTCGCCGCGGCGTACATCAGGAGGACCTGCTGCCCGGCGCGGATCTTCTTGCCGCGCAGCTCGACGTCGACGGTCGCCGTCCGGCGCATGTTGAGCAGCGGCGTCACCCAGCGGACCATCTCCTCGATCGCGACGGGCAGCAGCGAGCGGTCGGCGCGCAGGCGCTCGAGCTGATCGGGATGCTGGAGCAGCGCGAGGGTCCCGCCAGCGATGACGTGGCGTGTCGTATCGCTGCCGCCGTTCAGGAAGAGGAGCGACTCGGAGGCGAGCTCTTGATCGCTGCGCGGCGCCGAGCCGTCCGCGGCGCCGGCGACGATGCGCGAGAACCAGTCCCCGCCGAGCTTCTGCCGGCGCTGCGCGACGACGCCGAGAGCCTCCTCGAAGTACGCCGTCGCGACCTGCATCATCGCGTCGCTGTAGTACCGGGGGCCGCCGCCGGCCGCCATCGTGATCTCGGCGATCCGCGCATAACGCGGCCAGTCTCCCTCGGCGAGCCCGAGCATCTCGACGATGAAGCGGACGGGCAGCGGGATCGCGATCTCCTTCACGAGATCGAACTCCCGCCTTCCGACCAGCCCGCCGAAGATGTCGTCGACGATCTGCTGCATGCGCGGGACGAAGTTCTTCGCCCCCCGCGGCGTGATCTCCTTCTGGAAGAGCCGGCGGAAGGCGACGTGTTTCGGATCGTCGTTGTCGATCATCGAGCCGGAGCCGTTGGTATTCGGGCGGGAGCCCGCGGCGCTCGAGAATCGCTCGGGATCGCGCGAGATCGCGACGATGTCCGCATGGCGCGAGATGCCCCAGAGCTCGTTCGTCTCGTCCCAGTAGACGGGCTCGTTCTGCCGGAGCCAGGCGTAGGTCGGCTGCGGATCGCCTTCGTAGAGAGCGTGGTCGAGCAGATCGATCGAACGGGGGGCAGGACTGGACACGGATCATCACCTTCGAAGGGCCCGGGCGTGGGTTCGCCGGGGCGGGCCCCCGATCCTAGATCGAAGGGCGCGTCTTTGCCGCCTCCCGTCCCGCGGTCCGAGCGGCGCCGCGCGGATCTCGCGCCGAAGGAAGAGGGCGGCCGCCCGATCGCGCCGCGATCAGCCGACGCCCCACTCGCTCTCGTCCTCTTCCGCCTCCGCCTGACCGGGCGGGAGCGGCACGTCGAAGATCGCGCGGCGGCGGGCATCGAAGGGCGGAGCGGGGACCGGCGAGAGGGCGTTCAGCCGATCGATCAACGAGCGCAGCTTCCCGATCGCCCGGCGATTGAAATGAAGCCGCAGCCGCGGGAGATGGGGCATCTCGCTCTCGTCGCTCGACGTCGCGGCCGCGCGCTCGATCCGGCCCGATTCGAGCAGGCGGGCGAATTCGTCGTTCAGGGCCTCGAGCTGACGATCGTCGGGAGCCACGTGCAGGCGCAGCACGAGGCGGCCGTCGACGTAGCGGCTCGAATGATAGTTGCGGTAGAAGCCCTCGATCTCCTCGACCGCGCGGTCGACCGAGTCGGTCACGCAGAAGAGGTTGAGATCCGCCGGATCGATCAGCCCGCGATCGGCGAGATGGGTCGTGACGTAGTCGTACCAGTCCTGCCAGTAGCTGCCGCCGGGCTCGTCGACGAAGACGATCGGCACGATCTCGCTCTTGCCGGTCTGGATCAGGGTCAGCGCCTCGAAGCCCTCGTCGTGGGTCCCGAAGCCGCCCGGGAACAGCGCGATCGCATGGGCCTCCTTGACGAAGACGACCTTGCGCGAGAAGAAATAGCGGAAGTTGATCAGCTTCGGATCGCCCGCGATCGTGACGTTCGCCTGCTGCTCGAACGGCAATCGGATGTTGACGCCGAAGGAGGCGTCGCGCCCGGCGCCGCCCTGGGCCGCGCCCATGATCCCATCGCCCGCGCCCGTGATCACCATCCAGCCCGCGCGCACGATCCGCTCGGAGAAGACCGTCGCCTGGACGTAGTCCGGATGGACGGGCTTCGTCCGCGCGCTGCCGAAGACCGCGACCTTCCGGATCGCCGCGTAGGGCTTGAAGACGCGAAAGGCATGGCGCAGCTCCTTGAGCGCGCTGTTCACGAGCTTCAGCTCCGAACGCGAAGTCCCGTCGCGCAGCAGGTTCAGCCCCGTCACGAGGATCTGGCGCGCGAGCTCGACGTCGGCCGGGTCCGTCGAGGCGCGGCGCGCCGCGGCGAGCAGCGCATCGATCTGATCGTTGAGCTCGGGAATCGGAAGCTGGTAGGGGCGGCGGGGCGAGGAGGCCATCGGGGCGGCAGCATAGCGGGGCTGCGCGACCGAGTCGCGCACCTCGAGCCCCGCTCAGCTCGACTTCAGCGCTTCGAGCATCCGCGCCATCTGCGCCTGCACCGTCTGGATCGCCTTCAGCGGCCGCAGCATGACCTTGAAGTCGACGATCCGACCCGCCTCGTTCCAACGGATCAAATCGACACCGTTGACGACGATCCCGTCGATCTCCGTTTCGAACTCGAGCAGCGCATCGCGCTCGCCGACGATCTCTCGGACGTATCGGAAAGGCCGCTCCCCGGCGAGCACACGGAACGCGCCCATCAGGTAGAGCTTCGCGAGCGCCGCCCCGCGCTGGGGCGTACGGACGACGGGAGAATGAAAGACGACGTCCTCGGCGAGCAGCGCATCGAGGGCCGCCTCGGTCGGATTCCGGACGATCGTGTGCCAGGCCTCGAGCCCCTTCGCTGCGCCTCCCGCCTTCTCCGCGTCCTTCATCCCGCCCTCCTTCGCATCTCGACCGCCGTATACGTCGACACACCGTACGGAACCAGATAGGTCATGCCCATCTTGATCCAATCGAGCGAGCCGAGGCTCCCGGAAAGAAACCGATCCGTGTAGTTGATCGCGACCAGCAGCGTCCCGACGACCGCCGCGACGCGCAGGGCGCGCTCGACGATCGCCGGCTCGCGGGCGACGGCGAGCCAGCTCGCCCCGTGCGGATTCTCCGGACTCGCGTTCATGTCCTCGCTCCCGATCCGACTCGCGGGGCGCCGGGCCAGCCGGCATCCTACTCGCGATGCTCCCGCTCGTCTATTTCGCGATCCCGGTCTTCATCGTGCTCGTCCTGCTCGAGCGCGCACGGCTGGCGCGGATCGCGCGTCCCGATGCCCATCGCGGCTATTTCGGCCCCGACACGCGGGCGAGCCTGCTGATGGGCGGGGCCAATGCGCTGATCTCGGCGGCCGTCGGCGTCGTCACCCTCGCCCTCTACTTCCATCTCTACGATCGGCGGCTGTTCGAGCTCGGCACCGGCTGGCCGGCCT
>CAZFKD010000016.1:7555-18834 GCA_964519695.1 uncultured Spirochaetaceae bacterium | reverse complement strand
GGCATCGTCCCGGGCCTCGTCCGCGCGGCGCGCGAGGCCGGGCGCCCGGCACCCGCCGTCGCGGGCGTCGTCCCCGTCTGCATCACGCGCCGCGCCGACGAGGCCCGCGCGTTCGCGCAGGCGGAGTTCGGCTTCTACGAGGGCGCCATGCCCTACCGGCGCATGCTCGAGGCCGGGGATGCGAAGAAGATCGGCGACGTCTGCTTGATCGGCGACGAGGAGGCGGTCGCGCGGCGGCTACGCGCCTACGCCGAGGCGGGCATGACGGATCTGCTCGCCGCGCCGCTCGCCTTCGGCGAGTCGACCTGGTCGTTCACGGCGGAGAAGCTCGCCGCGATCCGCGCCTAGCAGGGGATGCGAGGCAGGTCAGCGCGGCGATGCCCGCCAGGAGCGGAATCGCGCCCGAAGGCTCGGGCACGAGCGCCGGCTCGCAGGCGTCGCCGACCTGATCCTGATCGGTGTCTTCCTGAGCCGCCGAACAGAAGCCGCTCGCTCCGCAATCGGCGTGGGTCGTGCACTCGAGGGCGAGCCGGGCCGGATCGCCGGCCGTGCACGTCCCGCCTCCGGGCCCGTTCGGAACGCCCGGACAATTGTCGAGGCCGTTCAGCACGAGGTCGAGATCGCGGTCGCGGGCCATCCGCTGTCCGCTTCCGGGGGGGACACAGGTGAACGTCAGCGCTTGATCGGCGACGGTCGCCTGGGCGCGCAGCGTTGCCGCAGAGATCGCCGCCGTTCCGTCGTCGGGCAGGAAGGTGCCGCTGCTCTGGCGCAGATAGCCCCTCGCTACGGCGCTTCCCGCGCCGCCCTGCTGGACGACGTGCGCGATCAGCTCGCATTCGCGCGACGCGCCGCCGAGGATCTGGGAGGTGAAGGGCGCCGCGGCGCGGGCGATCAGCAGATCGGCGCGGGCGTTCAGCGCAGCGGCGTTCGGTCCCGCGAGCAGCGCGGGCGAGAGGGTCACCTGCTGGCCGACGACCGGCGCGAAATCCGTCGGGAAGACCATCATGAAGGCCTCGAGATCCCGCTGCTCGGCCGACGAAGTATTGAAGACGCCGTTGCTGAAGAAGCGGAAGAGCGAGTCGACGCTGCCATCGTGATTGAAGCCGGTGCCGCGGATCTGCGGCCCTTGATGCGCGAAGTCATCGTCGGTCGTGTTGTCGAGATCGGGGTTCCCGAACATGCCGATCTTCTGATAGAGGTTGCGCAGATGCGGGACCTTGAAGACCTGCGGCTCGGCATCGAAAGTCGTCTGGCCGTTGCCGCCGAAATGCCCGGCGGCGGGGTCCAGCGTGTGGCAGCCCTCGCAGGTTGCGATCTGATCGGTGATCGGGGCGGGCCCGGCAGCGCCGTAGAGCGCGGCGCCGTCCTGCTCGCTCGGCCCGCTCGGCGGATTGCGGAGCGTGTTGTCGAGGTTGCGGACCGGATTCGGCGGGTAGCGCAGCAGCAGCGCGAACTGGCGGAAGGCCGTCATCTCCGCGCCGGGCAGCAGGCCTTCGTCGCGGCCGAGCAGGCCGGGGAACGCAACGTTGAAGGCCTCGAAGGCGGCGATCTCGTCGCCCTGGCGATCACCGCGCCAATGCTGCGGACCCATGCTGAGCATGCCGCGCAGGCTCTGGGTCGTCATCGGGCCTTTGTGGGGATGGAAGTTCCGGATCTCCGCCGGGATGATGAACGCGGGGGTCACGGGGTTGAAGGGGTTCGTGTTGATCGCGACGTCGCCGTCGGGATCGCCGAGATCCCAGGCGAGATCGTCCATGTCGCCGAAGAGATGACAGGAGGCGCAGGAGGCTTCGCCGTTGCTGCTCGTATGGTTCGCATCGTAGAGGAAGCGGCGCCCCGCGATGACCTCCGGCGGCTCGGGATTCGCGAGCGGGATGCGCTGGATCTCGGCCTTCGTCGCGAGATCGAGGACGCGCACGGCGTTGTCGAAGCGCGTCGGAACGTAGAGCCGGCCACCGATCCGCAGGACACCGGCCGGTCCACCGCCGGCGACGGGGATGTGGTCCGCGGCCTGGACGCTGAAGGTGCCGCTCTCGAGGCCTGCGACGTCGTAGACCCCGATGCGATCGGATCCGAAGCCCGCGACGTAGAGCTTCGCGCCGTCCGCGGAGAACGCGAGGCCGAGGGGCGTCGAGAGGCTCTTCGCCTTCACCCCGGCCGGGACCGGGACGAGGTCGTAGGGGATGTGTTTGTTGAGATGGCGCGGCGTGACGGTTCCGGTCGCGGGATCGATCAGCGTGATGCGGGACTGGGCGAGGTGGCCGCGCACGCTCGCCGGCTCGCCGGCGGGCTTCAGGCCGTTCGCGGCGACATGATCGCCCGGGCCCTCGAAGCGGACGTGGTTCATCGCCTCGGTGTTGGTCACGAAGATCCGGCCGGAGGTCGGATGCACGGCCATGTTGAAGAGGGACGTGCCGACGCCGCGAAAGGGGCTGCCGATTTCGCTCGGGATCGGCGCATTCGCATCGATCGTGAAGACGTCCTCGTCGGGCAGGTCGAAGCGGACGAGCGCGCTCCAGTCGCGGCCGAGCTCGTCCTGCCAGGCGCCGCTCGCCGCTCCGTCGCGGTCCTGGCGGACGATCAAGCCGGTCTCCTGGCCCGCGACCCCCGCGTGGTTCTTGAGGGGCGTCGGCAGGCCGCCTGGCGAGATCGTCGGATTGCCGGCGGGTCCGACGAGGCAGGGGCCCTGCACGGTCTCGTTCGCCTGGTTCGCGGCCGAGCTGTCGCAGACGCCGAGCTCGTGGATCGGCGTCGTGCGGTTGCCCGAGCGGAAGACCGCGGCGTAGACGCGGTCGCCGGCGGCATTGCGGGCGAGGGCGCGCGGGCGATCGCCGAAGAGCGTGATCACCGCCAGGCGATCGCCGGCGAGCGAGGTGCCGAGGTTCGCGGCATCGAAGACGTAGACGTCGGCGCGGCCGGTTCCCGGGACGTCGTAGTCGCCGTCGACGACGGGCGCGTTCTGGCCGCGATGGGCGGCGCTCACGAAGGCACGCTGGCCGCCCGGGCCGGCGAAGACGATGTCGTTCGGCTCGTCGCCGACGAGCAGCGTGCGGACGACGCGGGGCACGGCCCCCGAGACGTCGACGATGCTCACGCTGTCCGAGAGATGGTTCACGACCCAGACCTCGTCGTCGCTGCGGGCGGCGACGGCGACGGGCTCGAGGCCGACGGGAACGCTCCCGATCGGCGTCAGGCGGCCGGTCGTATCGATGCGGAAGAGCTCGAGCTGCGCGTCGGGCGTGTTCACGACGAAGAGCGTCTGACCGTTCGGCGAGACGGCGACCGGGCGGACGGGGCCGGACTCGAACAGCTGATAGGTCGACTGCGCAGCGGCGCGGGGCGAATGGAGGAATCCGAACGTGACCGCGAGGCAGGCAAGGACGTACGTACGGAGAAGGGGGCTGCGGTTGGACATGCGGGGACCTCCTCGTCGGGGTCGACCCCGTTCTCGGGCTCGGAAGTGCGAACTCGATTGTCCACCGAGATCGGAGACGGGGTCAAGCGAAATGCCGCCGCCGCCAGGAGCCGAAACGAGGATGCGAGCGCGATGCCGGTTCGACCCCGGGGCGGGGCGGGGAACCTCGTGGCGTCAGTTGCTCCCGGTCTGGGGTGCCCGGGTCCCGAACAGCAGCCGATTGCGATTCTCGACGAGGGCGACCTCGATCTCGTCCGCATGACGCACACGCGCCGGAATCGGGGCATGCTGTTTGGACGGCCGGAAGAATCCGAACGGCAGCTCCTTGAAGTCGATCAGCGGGAGCTCGACTTCGACGAAGACGTCGTCGAGGCGGCTCGGATCGAAGGGCGCGTCGGATTCGTCCCTCAGGTAACGGGATCCGAGCCAGGCGGTGGCGATCGCAACGGCGATGATGGCGGCGTAGAAGAGGTCTCCGCGACGGCTCTTCGCGCCGACTCCTGCGGCAGGCTTCACGGCGAATCCCCCGCGCGCGCGACGAGCGCACACGCAGCATCGGGGGATGACGGGACGCTAGCAGAGGACCGCGCCGGCGAATAGGGCGGATCGATGACGGGCGCGCGAAAAACGCGCGCGCGGAGCCCGGTCGGCGGGCCGGCGGGGCCTAGCAGCAGCGGTCGCGGCCGCTCGCCTGGCTTTCGAGCGCGCGCTGCGCGGCGCCGGGCTCGCGCGCGATCTCGGTCGGGCCGACGAAGCCGTGCAGGAAGTCGCGCAGCGCCGCGCCGAAGGCGTACAGCGCCGACGGCCATCGGCGGATCGCCCGGGCGGCGAGATCGGTAGCCGCGCGTCCCGTCATGCCCGCAGCGTCCTCCACCAGACCCGCGCGGCATCGCAGACGACGACCGTCACGAGCACCATGAAGAGCGCCGTCACCGCCGCATCGAGCCGGTTGTTGAAGATCACGATCTGCGTCTCGGCGAGCTTGTCGGGCGCGATCAGGCCGGACGCGAGCTGGCCCGCGAGATGATCGGCCTGCGCGAGGAAGCCGATCCGGCGATCCGGATCCCAGATCTTCTGGACGCCGGCCGTCATCGTGACCGAGAGCAGCCAGGCCAGCGGCAGCGCGGGGGCGAGGGCGTAGATCGGCCGCGCCGTCTTCAAGACGATCGTCGTCGCGAGGGCGAGCGCCGTCGCGGCGAGCAGCTGGTTCGCGATGCCGAAGAGCGGCCAGAGCGTGTTGATGCCGCCGAGCGGATCGACGACGCCCTGATACAGGAAGTAGCCCCAGCCGGAGACGATCAAGGCCGACGCCAGCAGGTTCGAGAAGAGGTTCGAGGTCCGGCCGAGCGGCGCGTAGAGCTGCCCGAGCAGATCCTGGACCATGAAGCGGCCGACGCGTGTTCCCGCGTCGAGGGTCGTCAGGATGAAGAGCGCCTCGAATAGGATCGCGAAGTGGTACCAGATGGCCTTGACGGCCGGCCCGCCGAGGGCCTGCGAGAAGATCTCCGCCATGCCGACGGCGAGCGAGGGCGCGCCGCCGGTCCGCGACAGCAGGGAGTGCTCGCCGATCTCGCGCGTCAATCGCTCGAGCGCGGCGGGATCGAGCGGGAATCCCCAGCCGGAGATCGTCGTCGCTGCTTCGGCGACGGTCGTCCCGATCAGCGAAGCGGGCGAGTTGATCGCGAAGTAGACCCCGGGATCCATCACCGCCGCCGAGAGCAACGCCATGATCGCGACGAACGATTCCATCAGCATCGCGCCGTAGCCGATCATGCGGGCATCGGGCTCGGAGGAGAGTAGCTTCGGTGTCGTCCCCGACGAGATCAGCGCATGAAAGCCCGAGATCGCGCCGCAGGCGATCGTGATGAAGCAGAACGGAAAGAGCTTGCCGGCGAAGACGGGCCCCGAGCCGTCGATGAATTGCGTCAGCGCCGGGAGCTGCACCGGCGGATGCACGATCAAGAGCCCCGCGGCCAGCAGCGCCACCGTCCCGATCTTGATGAAGGCCGAGAGATAGTCGCGCGGGGCGAGCAGCAGCCAGACCGGCAGCACGCTCGCGACGAAGCCGTAGGCGATGATCGAGAGCGCGATCGTCCGCTTGTCGAGATCGAAATAGACGCGCAGGGCCTCGTTCTCGTCGATCCAGCGCCCGCCGAACAGGGCGAGTAGAACGAGCCCGAGCCCGAGCGCGGTCGCCTCGAGCACGCGCCCGGGCCGGATGCGGGTCATGTAGATGCCCATCAGGATCGCAATCGGGATCGTCGCGCCGACGGTCGAGGTCGCCCAGGGGCTGCCGTACATCGCGTTGACGACGACCAGCCCGAGCACCCCGATCAGGATGACCATGATCGCGAGCACCCCGACCAGTGCCGCCGCCCCGCCGATAGGCCCGATCTCGTCGCGCACCATCTGGCCGAGGCTCTTGCCGTCGCGCCGCAGCGATCCGACCAGGATCGTGAAGTCCTGCACCGCCCCGCCGAGCACGACGCCGATCACGATGTAGAGCGTGCCCGGCAGATAGCCGAACTGCGCTGCGAGGATCGGACCGACGAGGGGCCCGGGCCCGGCGATCGCCGCGAAGTGGTGGCCGAAGACGACCCAGCGGTTGGTCGGGATGAAGTCCTTGCCGTCGGCGAGCCGCACGGCGGGCGTCGGCCGGTTCGCATCGAGGGCGAAGACGCGCAGCGCGAGGAAGCGCGAATAGAAGCGGTAGCCGAGGGCGTAGATGCAGACCGCCGCGACCAGGAACCAGACGCTCGAGAGCGTCTCGCCACGGGCGAGGGCGATGGTGCCGAGGGAGAAAGCGCCGAGCAGCGAGACTGCGATCCAGAGCAGCACGCGCAAAACGCCCATCCGATGCCTCCGATCGTGCCGATCCGTCGCGGCCGTCCGCCGTTCCAGCGTGCGCCGGTCGCCCCCGCCGGCCGCTCCGTCCGGGGTGCCTGCGCTCGTCTCGATTCGCGCCGCCGCATTGTTGCCAGCCCGGCCGGGCCGAGCAAGGGGCGGCCACGACGCTGCGGAGTCCGGGCGTCGGCCGCCGTGTCAGAGCACCAGCGGAACGACGAGGCCGCACCAGAGCGCGGCCCAGAGCGCGGCGAGGACGTCGAGTACGACCCCGTTGCGTGCCATCACGGGAATCGTGACATAACCCGATCCGAACACGATCGCGTTGGGCGGCGTGCCCGCCGGCAGCGCGAAATCGCAGGATGCCGCGAAGGTCGCCGCGAAGAGCACGGCCTCGACCTGTCCCGGCTCGACGCTCGTTGCGAGGATCGGCAGCAGCACGGCCACCGTCGCCGCATTCGACGCGAAGGCCGACAGCGCGACCGTCACGAGACTGACCAGGACGAGCTGGGGCATCGGCGCGAGCTCGCGAAGCCCGACGAGGCTCGTGCCGAGCCACGACGAGAGCCCGGAGCCCTCGATCGCCTCCGCCATGGCGAAGCCGCCGCCGATCAGGAGCAGGGTCTTCCACTGCAGCGTCTTCAGCGAGCGGGGCTCGAGCACCGCCCGGCCGCCGACCCGCGCCAGCATCAGGGACCCGCTCGCCAGCAGCGCCGCGCCCGCTTCGACGAGCGCGGTCGTCGCCGGCAGGCCGGCCGCCCGCAGCGCGGCCGTGATCGGCCGCCCCGACATCCAGACGAGGGCGGCCGTGACGAAGACGAAGAGCACGATCCACTCGGCCCGTTGGATCTTCCCGAGCCGCTCGCGCTCGAGCTCGAGGGCATGGGTCCCCTGCGACGCGTCGGGCGCGTCCCGGCGCCCGAGTCGCCAGAGCGCGGCCCAGACGACGAACAGGAAGACGGTCGCGAAAGGAACGCCGATCAGCATGAAATCGAGGAACGAGATCTCCCGCCCGTAGCTCGCGAGGAAGCCCGAGAGCTGGGCGGCGGGGACGGTGCCGATCTTGGTGCCGGTGCCGCCGACGTTCGCGGCGTAGGCGATCGCGAGCATCAGCGCGGCGCCGTAGCCCGTGAGACGGCGGCCGGATTGATGTTCGAACTCGGCGATGATCGCGAGGCCGATCGGGAACATCATGGCGGCGGTCGCCGTATTCGAGATCCAGAGCGAGACGAAGCCCGTCGCGAGCAGCAGGCCGAGCAGCATCCGGCGCGGGGAGGGCCCGACGGCGCTCATGATCGCGAGCGCGATGCGGCGATGGAGGTTCCACTGCTGCATCGCGGCGGCGATGCCCATGCCGCCGAGAAAGAGGAAGACGTAGGGATCGAGATAGGGGAGCAGGGCGCTCTTCGCGTTGGGCGTGAAATGTTCGCCGTGCAGATTCGACAGCGGGACGACGACGAGGGGCAGACAGGCCGTCCAGTACATCGGAACGGCTTCGCTGACCCACCAGAAGGCCATCAGCACCGTCAGCGCCGCCGCGAGCGCCGGCCGCGCGCCGAACTCGCCGACCTCACGCAGAGGCGAGTCGAGCAGCCAGACCCCGAAGAAGAGCAGCAGCCCGGCGACGACGAGGCGGGGCCGGATCACGCGCTGGCCCGACCGGCGTCGACCCGCTCCGCGAGTGCCTTCTGGGGCCCGAAGCGATCGATCAGTGCGAAGAAGTCGACTCCGCCACCGAGCAGGACGAGGTCGACGGTGCCGAACATACGGCGCGGGGAGCGGCGTCTGGCCGCGAGTTCGGCCGCGAAGTTCTCGTTCGTCTTGGAGTCGAGCAGCGAGCCGGCCATGGACGGCGCCCTCCCTCGTCGAGGAAAATGCAGAAGCTAGGCGCGGTTCCGGAGCAGGGCGAAGAAGGCCTGGCGGCGGCTTCGCGATTGGATCAGCAGCCCGAAGAACATCACGAGGTAGAGCGCGCCGAAGGCGAGTCGGACGGCCGTGTCGGGGAAGAAGAGCTGCACCCCGAAGGCCGCGGCCAGGATCAGCGCCTCCAAGCGCGAGAAGTCGAGGTCGATGATGAGCATGGTCGCGAGCAGGGACTGCGCGGAGGTCAGGAAGAGCTCCTCGGACTGCCGCGCGTCGAGGGGCAGGCCAATCAGCGCCCCCGAAGCGACCATGAACGCGACGGGCAGGGCGCCGACGAGCAGCGTCCACTGATTGACCTTCGACGAGATCAGCGCGCCGATGCCGAGATCGCCGCGCATGCGCCAGGCGAACATCAGCGCGACGAGGAACTCGGGCGACTCGGAGGCGAGCGGGGCGACCCACTGGACGAGCAGGAACTCGTCGATCGGGAGCCCGTGGCCGAGCTCGACCAGGCTCTCCGCGAAGGGCTCGGCGGACTTGAAGATCGCGACCGTCGCGTAGACGAGCAGGAAGCTGGCGACGAGCCGCCGCCCGAGCGTGTGGGTATGCGAGTCGATGAAGGCAGCGGGGCCGACGAGCTCGTTCTCGCCGTGTTGGCCCTTCGTTGCGGCGACGACGTAGGCGATGAAGAGACCGAGCAGCACCACGGCGTCGATGAGGTTCAGCTCGCCCTTCAGCGGGATCGTGAAGGAGTAGAGGGTCGAGAGCAGCAGGAATCGCATCTCGAGACGATGGTGGGCCGGGATGACGAGGGACTTCGTGCGCGCGCGCCAGCACGAGAGGAAGACCACCGAGGTCCAGCCGAGCCCGATCAGCAGCCGGTTCGCCCCCGTCATGTTGGCGACCGCGTACTGCGCGTAGATCGGATCCTCGGCGGCCTTGACCGCGAAGGTCAGGTCGACTGCGTACTCCGGCAGAACACTGACGAGAGCGAGCACGAGCAGCGCGAACGCTTGCGGGAGGTCCTGCTCGCCGAGCTCGACCGACCACGAGAGCAGGAACGCGGCGCCGACGATCGCGATGCCGGTGAGCGACGCGATCGTGGCGTGGCCGAGGGATTCTTCGACGGCCAACAACCAGGGCAGGGGCAGGGCCAGGGCGATGGCCAGCCATGCGATGATGCGGAAATGGGTCGAAGCTGCGGGCGCGTTCATGAAGGGCCGGCAGAATCGCCGGACGCCGGACGCGCGTCAATGGCCGCGCTCGCTGCCCGCGGGGTTCGCCGGACCATCAGCTGCGCGCCCGGCTCTCGGCCTGGATCCGCCGCCATTGAAAAGGAGAGGCGAGCTGTCCCCAATAGGTCTGCGGAAACGCCTCGAGATCCGGGATGCCGATCGACTCCGGAGGCCTTCTGTCACGGGGCCAGAAGAAGGTGCCGAATACGAGGTCCCAGAGGATCAGGTTCGAGCCGTAGTTGGTATTCGCCTCTTCGAGGTTCTTGGCGTGATGCCGGCGATGGAGCTCGGCCATCGAGAAGAGGTAGTTGAGGGGGCCGAGGGCGACCTTGACGTTCGAATGCTGCAGGTAGCCGAGCACGGCGGTCGCCAGGGCGAAGAGGATCACGACCTTTTGCGGCGCGCCGAGCAGGGTGAGCGGGATCAGACCGGCCGTCGTGTCGACCACGATGTCGAGGGGATGGAAGCGGGCGGCATTGAAGAAATAGAGGCGGGGCGCGCTGTGGTGCGTGGCGTGGAGGCGCCAGAGGGGCTCCCAGGTATGGGAGAGACGGTGGCTCCAGTACTGGAAGAGCTCCGCGGCGACGAGCGCGAGGGGAAGCTGGAGCAGCAGCGAGGCTTCCCTGGGCCAGAGCGCCGCCGTGCCGAGGGGCAGGGCGAGGGTCGCGACTGGGGCGAGCAGCTGCGGAACGACGAAGAGCGTCGCCTGGGACGCGATCGAGACGCTGATCGCATGGCAGACGTCGACGAGCACGTCGCGATGGGAGCGATTCCAGCTCGGCCAGTTCGGCTGGATCCGTTCGAAGAGAAAGATGACGACCGCCGACCCGAAGAGGATCGGCGCCGTGTTGCCGCCTCGCTCGACGACTTGATTGCCGGCGATCATCGACACGATCAGCACGACGGGAAAGAAGATCCAGGAGACGAGCTTCTCGAGCATGGACGGGCCCCTGTCGGTATGGATGGCGCCGACTGTACCAATCGGGCGTCGGCGCGGGCTAGGGGCCTGACCCAAGATGGGCGCGGAGGCGCCGCGCGGCCATCTTGGGTCAGGCTCCTAGCATCGGCGCATGGAAAGAGCGGACTCCGCGGATGTCTGCGTGATCGGAACCGGTGCCGCCGGGGGCGTCTGGATCGAAGCCTGTGCCCGGGCCGGTCTCGACGTCGTCGCTCTCGAACGGGGCCCGGAGCTCGGGCCCGCCGACTTCGTCCGCCACGACGAATGGAGCAATACCCATCGCGGCGTGGCCTTCGCGCCGAGCTGGCGCGACACGCTGCGCGAGACCGAAGGCGAGGTCGCGCGTCTCGGCCGCTCTTCGATGCTGGCGCAATGCGTCGGCGTCGGGACGGCGCATTGGGGCGCCCAGAGCTGGCGATCCCGGGAGGACGAGTTCCGGCTCCTCTCGACCGAAGGACCGGTCGAAGGCGCGAACCTCGCCGACTGGCCGATCGGCTACGCCGAGCTCGAGCCGTGGTACGCGCGTGCGGAGCAGCGCCTCGGGCTGGCCGGGCAGGCCGGCGCCAATCCCTTCGAGCCGCCGCGGGGGCGCGGCTACCCGAATCCGCCGCATCCGCCACGCCGGGCGACCCTCGCGCTCGAGCGCGGTGCGAAGGCGCTCGGACTGCATCCCTTCCCGACGCCGCTCGCGATCAACTCCCGGCCCTGGGGCAGAAGGGGGAGCTGCCTGAACGGTGGCCAGTGCTCGAATTTCGGCTGTCCGACGCAGGCGAAGGCCTCGACCCTCTCGATCCAGATCCCCGCGGCGCGGGCAACCGGGCGGCTCGATCTCCGGACCCTGACGCGCGCGGTCGAGCTCGTCGTCGGCGCGGACGGGCGTGTGCGCGCGGTCCGGACGCTGGGCGCCCACGGGCGCGAGGGCGAGCTGCGCGCGAAGCATTTCGTACTCGCGGCGGGCACGCTC
>CAZFKD010000016.1:0-7545 GCA_964519695.1 uncultured Spirochaetaceae bacterium | reverse complement strand
TCCGCCCGCTTTCCGCGTGGCCTCGCGAACGGCTCCGACCTCGTCGGCCGGAACCTGATGTTCCACATCTTCTCCTACGTCGGATTCGAGTTGCCTGAGCCTTCGATGGGGGCGCTCGGGCCGGCCGGCATGGTCTCGATCGACGATTTTCATGCGAGCGATTCGAAGCGGGGCTTCCGCCGCGGCGGCGTGATCTCCGAAGCGGCGGAACCGGGACCGCTCTGGGCCGCGTACAAGGCGCCCGACTACCTCGGTCGCAAGACGGGAGTCTGGGGCCGCCCGCTCAAGGACTACCTACGACTTCACGCGGGCCAAGGGCGGAACGGGCCATCTGCTCGGCACCTGTCGCATGGGGGACGACCCGGAGAAGTCGGTGGTCGATCGCGATGGCCGGTGCCACGAGGTCCCGAATCTCTACATCCCGGACGGGAGCTGCTTTCCCAGCGCGGGCGGCTACAACCCGACGCTCACGATCTTCGCGAACGCGGAGCGCATGGCCACGCGCTTCCTCGAGCGGCTCGGCCGGGGAGAGGCCGCATGAAAGACGATCGCGGCCGAGGGGAGCATTCAGCGGGCCGTGTCGGGATCGTTTCGAGCGCATCCGAAACCGTCTCCCGTCGAGCCTTTCTCGCAGGCAGCGCCGGCCTCTGGATCAGCGTCGCGATCGCGCGTCCGCTCGCCGCCGCGGCCGTCCAGCGGGCGTCCCAGCCGCAGGCGCTCGCGCCGCTCGAATGGCAGGCCGTCGAGGCGATCACGGCGCGGATCCTGCCGACCGACGAGCTGCCGGGCGCGATCGAGGCGGGTTGTGTCGACTTCATCGACAAGGCTCTCGCCCACGAAGACGACGCGGCTCTTCCCGCCTATCGGAGGGCATTGCGGGAGCTCGATCGGGTCTGTCGCCGATCGGAGGGGGAGCGCTTCGCCGCGCTCGAGCCGGCGGTGCAGGACGGGATCCTGGCGGCCCTCGAAGAGGGGCGCCTCGCCGGCTGGGACGCGGCGGCTGCGGACCCGGTCGCCTTCTTCGCGACGATCCGGATGCATACGATCCTCGGCTTCGTGCTCGATCCCAGCCACGGCGGGAACCGCGACCACGTCGGCTGGCAGGCCATGGGCTATCCCGGTCCGGTCCACCATCTCGGTGGCGCCCAGCCGGACCAGATGCTCGGCGAGACGCCCTTCGTCCCGATCTGGGAGCGCCATGCGAAGGCATCCGAGCCGCAGGGCGCTACTGCACCCTCCGCTTCACGACCGCCAGCTCATAGCGACCCTTCTCACCGATGAAGGCATTCCCGATCCAGCCGGTCAGGCCGACGACGATCGACGTCAGGAGCGCGGCGAAGAAGCCGTCGAGCCGGAATCCGGGCAGCAGCCAGGCGACCAGCGCGACCATGCCGGCGTTGATCACGAGCAGGAAGAGACCGAGCGACAGGAGCGTGATCGGAAGCGTCAGAAGAAAGGCGATCGGCCGGACGACGGCGTTGACGACGCCCAGCCAGAGCGCGGCGAAGACGAAGGTCAGCGGGCCCTCGAGCGAGACCCCGGGCACGAGACGCGAGGCGAGCCAGAGTCCCAGCGCCGTGATCGCCATCCGGATCAGGAATCCCATCCGTCTTCCTCCTCGAGGTCCTCGAGCGTCGCTCGTCGGTCCGTCGTGCGGAGCTCGCACGCCGAGGTCGTGAGCAGCGCAGAGCCGGGAACGTGCGGGCTGTTGCGGCGTTCCGCCAGATGGCGCCGCCAATCCCCGCTCGCGACACGCCGGGCCGGGTCGAGCGGACGGTTGTAGACGTAGATCCAGGCCCGGATGCCCCGCGGCGCCTCGAGCACCACACGTACGCGCAGATAGTCGGATCCCGTCGGATCGCGCGGATCGTACCCTTCGAACGCGTCGAGTACCTCGAGAGCCGACGTGTCGAGGATCGCGTGGAGCTGCCCGCAGACGCTCGCTGCCGCCGACGAGGGTGGTCGCAGCGCGGGGTACGGCCCGAGATCGAACAGCTCCCCGGCGACGCGACAGGGCCCGGCGAAGCGCAGACGAGCGCCGACGCCGAGTCGATCGAGCAGATCGACCGGAAATGCCGGCGCCGGTGGCCCCGCGCCCGTCCCGGTATCCAGCGCGCCAGACCCGTCCGACGGCGCTGGCAGGCCGCGCATCAGCGAGCCGTAGACGACCAGCCAGTCGGGCGCAGCGTCGGGATCGCGATCGCGCTCGCGCTCGCGGTCGGGGCCGGTGGCGGGATCGGAGTCGGGGGCCGGGTCGTCACGGGGGTCGGCCATGACCTAACGATCGGCGAGCGCGCGGCGCAGGTTGGTGAGCGCCTCGAAGGGCGTCTCGACGATCCGCGTGTCGATGAGCCAGGCCGGCACCCCGCCGCCGGGCTCGAGGTGCATCGTGAAGGTCACGCGGGTCTGGCCTGCGCCGGCCGGTTCGAGCAGCCATTCGCCCCGGGCGCGGCGGACCCGCACCCGTCCGGGTTGCTCCGGGTAGTCGTCCGGGGCCGCCACGATGCGGACCCGGACGCGGCCGGTCGCAGGATCGATCGACGTCTCGCTGCGCAGGACGTTGTCGCGATCGCGGACGGGCCAGGGCGCGTCGAGCACCGAGTACTGGTAAGCGATCTCGCCCTGGCGGGAGAGGAGTCTGGATTCGCTCGTATTCGGGAACCAGTCCTTGAATCGGTCTGCGTCGCGCAGCAGGGCGCGGATCGCATCGGGCGGGGCCGCGACGAGGGCGCTGCCGCGAAACTCGCGGATGCCCGAGCCCTCGACCGGGCGCGTATGGACGATGATGCCGCCCCGCTCGCGAGCCAGACGCCAGGCGCTCTCGCCCGCCCCGGCGGATCGCGCGCCGAGCCCGGCAATCGCCGCAACGATCAGGATCGCGCTCGCGATCGATGTCCGGATGCGTTCCATCCTCTATCCACCGTCCGCCATCCACCGGTCGGCTGCGGGCGCCGACGCTGCTGGCTTCCCGCGAGTCTAGCCGCCCCGCTTTCGAGGCGGGACCCGAGCGCCTACCGTCCGGCCGCGCGCATCTCCGCGCCCCGATCCTGGATGGAATCCGCATGACCCGTTCCGAAGAGAGCGCCCGATCCGAAGAGCCGGTCCGCCCCGGCGCGCGACCGCGACTCGAAGGGAAGATCGCCATCGTGACTGGCGCGGCCCGCGGCACCGGCGAGCAGACGGCGCGCCTTTTCGCGGACGAGGGCGCCCGGGTCGTCATCGCCGACGTCCTGACGGAGGAGGGCGAGAGGACCGCGGCCGAGATCGGGTCGCGCGCCGCCTTCGTTCGCCTCGACGTGACCGACGAGGCGAGCTGGGCGAACGTCATCGACGAGACGGTTCGGCGGTTCGGACGCCCGACGGTGCTCGTCAACAACGCGGGGCTGCTGCACATCGAAGCGCTGGTCGACACGCCGGCTGCCGTCGTCGAACGCCTCTGGCGCGTCAACACCCTCGGGCCCTTTCTCGGCATGAAGGCGGTCGCACGCGAGATGCAGGCAGCCGGGGGCGGGTCGATCGTCAACGTCTCGTCCGTCGACGGACTCTCGGCGAAGAACGGGCTCGCGGCCTATGCGCCGACCAAATGGGGTCTGCGAGGACTGACGCGGGTCGCCGCGCTCGAGCTCGGCCAGCTGGGCATTCGCGTCAACGCCGTCTGTCCGGAGGCGGGCGGGCCGGGCATGCGCCGCGCCTTCACGCCGGACGGCATCGATCCGATGCTGACCCTGGCGTTCACCCACGACGTGATTCCGCACAACCGCAAGCGCCCGGGCATCGAGATCATCCGCGACATCGCGCGCATGATCCTGTTCCTCGCGTCCGACGAGAGCCTGTCGTGCAGCGGCGGCGACTATCCCGTCGATGCGGGCTGGACCGCCGGTCGACGCCTCAAGTTCAATCCGGGCTATTCGGCCGAATGACCGGGGCATCCGCTGTTGCCTTCTTCCGGACGGCCGGGCGGGGGCGCCGCGGGCGAGCGGATCGGGGCGATACGGCGGATCGGGCGCTGCCGGCGTCCGTTGCCGCGCTCGTCGTCGCCGCGGTCGGTGTTCGCGCTGCGATCCATTTGGCGAGATAGCCCGTGCCCCGGGTCGGGGATTCGAAGCCCGCCTCGCGAAGCAGATCCTCCATCGGATGCGTCGCGTAGTGTGCGTAGAAGGGCTCGTGGAATTCGCGCGGGAAGAAATCGAGGGCCCAGTCGAGCTCGGGATCGTCGCCCTTCTGCAGCGAGTCGACGAGCCCGAAGAAGCCTTCGGGTCGCAAGACACGCCGGGCTTCGAGGATCACCTGCTCTCGGACGGGCAGCGGCAGCTCGTGGAACAGGAAGACGGAGTAGACCGCATCAAAGCGCGCGTCGGCGAAATCGAGCGCCGCGGCGTCGCCCTGGACGCATTCGACGCGCGGGTAGTCGGCGAGCTGCTGCCGGGCGTGGCGGGTATAGGGGAAGCTGAGGTCGAGACAGGTGATCTTCGCGCGCGGGAAGGCCCGGGCGACGGCATGGGTCGCGCCGCCGGTGCCGGACCCGAGCTCGAGCAGGCGCAGACCGCGCCCATCGTTTGCTCCGCCGAAATGCGCGCGCAGGGGCGGGACGATCAGCCGGCGCATCGCGTCGGCACCGCCTCGGAAGAGCAGCTCGACCTGGTGCTCGTACAGCTCGGCCGAGTGGGCGGAGAGGTAGCCGTCGGTCTGGTAATGGAAATTCCGCCGATAGTAGGCCGGGAGCTCGTCGAGCCAGGCCTTCGCCTGCGTGCCGAAATCGCGTGCGTCGAGCCTCCCCCGGCGCGCGACGACGGAGCGCGCGTCGCCGAGGATGCGGAGGAAGCGCGTGCCGTGGCGCAGGGGATCGAGGGCATCCCGCGGCGCGAGGACCGAGAGCGGGATCACGCCCTCGGCGATCTGGCGGGCGTCCTCCCCGAAGAGCGCACGCAATCGCTCGAGGGTCAGCTCGAGCGCGCGTCGGGACGGCGCCGGACGCTCGCCGCCCGCTGCCGGGCGCTGGAGCCAGACGAGCGGAACGCTCTCCGCGAAGAAGAGGGCGCTGCGCAGGCCGTGAACCGAGAGCGCCGCCCAGCGGGTCAGCGCTCGCGAGAGCTCGGGGCGCGCAGCGTCGCCCGCCGCCGTCGCTGCATCCGTCGTACTCATGCCCGACCTCCAGTTCCCGTCGCCGGCGTCATGCCGAGCAGCGCGCGCGTCTCGGCGAAGCTCGCGAGCGGCCTGCCGACCCGGTCACACAGCGCCCGCGCCTCGCGGATCAGCGTCTCGTTCGACGGGCTTCGCTCCTTCGTGTAGAACTCCTCGACCCCGACGTGAAGATGGCCGCCGCGCTCGAGGGCCAGCCGCGCGATCGGCGTCTGCATCAGGTCGCCGCCCCAGACCGAGACGGACCAGGGCAGTCCGCTGCCTTCGAGCATGTCGAGATAGGCGAGCAGCCCCGCCTCCGTCGGCATCAGCCCGAAGCTGACACCCGGCTCCGTCGACATCAGGCCGTACTCGCCCCCGAAGTAGAGCTTCACCATCGTGCCCGCCGGCAAGCGCCCCGCGCGCTGCCAGGCGAGGGTCGTGCGCAGCGCGTTCGGCTCGTAGATGCCGAGCGCGGGTCCCATGCCGAGGCGCTCGCAGAACTCGAAGGCGACCCGCACGTCGTCGTAGGAGACGGCATAGACCCCGCCGACCGGCAGCCCGTCGGGGCCCGGGGCGCCGATGTTGGTCGAGCCCGGATCGAAGGCGCACATCGGCACCGGGATCGTTCGCGCGATCAGCTCGATGTGTTCGAGCTTCGCCGCCATGCCCGCGGCGCTCGTCAACGTCGGATACCAGAGGGCGTCGGGCTGCTGCTCGAGGATCGGCCGCCAGGCCGCCAGATAATCGTCGGCGGCGGCTCGACCGGTCAGCGCGATGTCGCCGTTGTGGGCGTGGACGATGCTCGCGCCGAGCGCGAAGCAGTGCAGCGCCTCGCGCGTGATCTCTTCCGGCGTGCGCGGGGCGTTCGGATTCTTCGCCTTCGACGTCATGCCGTTGATGGCCGCCTCCAGGATCACGGGGCCGTCGTTCGTGGGCATTCGGAACTCTCCTCGTCTCGCGTCCGTTCAGACCGGGACGTCGCCGGCTCGCAGCGGGGTCTCGAGGCGCCGTTCCTGGATTGGAGCGGCAGGGATCGGGCGGCGCGCGCGTCGAGCGTATCAGCGATGTGCAACTCCGGCCTGACCCCGCGGGCCTTCTCAAGTGGATCTCCGACCCGGCCGATCCCGCGACGGTCGCAACCCGTCCGATTGCGCCAAGGGAGAGCTCTGCCATGTCGATCCGCGTCCAATCGTCCCTGCGCCGGCGTCTGCGAGCCTTCTCTCTGTTGCTCGTCTGCTCGGCGCTCGCCGGCTGCGCCGGCGGCGCCTGGAATCGCGCCGTCGATGAAGACACGCCGGCCGCCTACTACCGATTCCTGCGTGACCACGCCGAGTCCAAACACGCCGCCGAGGCCCGCGAGCGCCTCGAGTACCATAAGCTCCTCGCGAACCCCTCGCTCGCCGCCTTCGAGTCGTTCCGGAAACGACATCCCCAGAGCACGCTGCTCGCGAGCCTCAAGCCCGCGCTCGAGCAGCCCGCGTTCGATCTCGCCCGGGCCCGCGGAAGCGCTCCTGCCTATCGCGAGTTCCTCAGCGAGTTTCCTTCCGGGCCGCTCGCCGCCCGGGCGATCGGCAACGCCACCTACCTCGAAGCCCAGGCCTTCCAGGGGGATCCCGCCCGGCTCGCCGACTTCGCCCGGCTACATCCCGAGAGCGACTTCGCACCCGAGGCGATGCGGACCGCGGAGACCGTCGCGGCACGCGCAAGGACGGGTCACGATCGCCTCGGGGTTCGCTTCGCCATCGATGCGTCCACTCCCGAAGCCCGGCGTGTCCGACAGACGCTCGAGGCGCGAATCCGGGAGCTGGCGATGCGGGCCGGCATCGAACTCGTCGTGCTGCCGGACGGTCCGCTCCGCGGGGGGCACGACCTCGTGCTCGAGGTCGCGCACCACGAGGAATCGGTCGTCCCGCAGCCGGAGTCGGGTCGACTCGCGCAGCGCGTCGTCCTCGGCGTCACCCGCCTCGCGCTGCAGGATGGCGAGAGCGGTCGCACCATCTCGGAACGACGCTTCGAGATTCGCGTCGAAGACAAGGCGCACGTTCCCGGCACGTCGGTCCTCTTCTCGGCGGCCGCTCCGCGCTATTGGCAGGCGTTCTTCGTGCCGTTGGCGCGCTGGAACAACGATCGCACCGTTCGCCCGGCCTTCGCGCTCGATCGTCGGGTCGTCGACGTCGAGGGCATGGGCGAGCGCAGCGTCGTGCTGTATGAAAACGGAGACTTCGATCTGTTCGACCTCGCGGATCCGCACGCGCCCGTGAAGCTCGCGTCCTACGCACGTGGGGAGAACTTCAAGAAGTGGAGCGGCGTGCGGGTGATCGGCCAGCGCGTCGCCATCTACGGAGAAGAGGGGCTCGAGCTGGTCCGCTTCGACGGGGGGCGGGCGACGCGCGAGCGATCCTGGTCCCGTGGCGAGGGGGGGCG
>CAZFKD010000015.1:12751-18984 GCA_964519695.1 uncultured Spirochaetaceae bacterium | reverse complement strand
GCCGCCGATCGGCTCGCGGGACTTCCGCCGACCGGGGAGGTCGCGATGCAGGCGGTCGCGCCCGGCGTCGTCGTGATCCCGATGCCGGGCCATACGCCGGGCAGTCAGGTCGTCTACGTGCGCCGCGCGGACGGCGTCGAGCTCCTCTTTCTCGGGGACATCGTCTGGAACGCCCGCAATCTCCGCGAGCGCCGGGGCAAGAGCCGGCTCATCGGCTGGCTCGCGGGCGAGGATGCGCCCGCGCTGCGCGATCAGATCGCCTACTTCGCCGATCTCGCGGCGGGCAGCGGGCGTGCGCGATCGGCCTGGAACCTCGTCGTGGCCCACGATCCCGAGCAGAACGCGCGACTCGTCGCGGGCGGCGTGCTCGCAGCCGGTCTCGTCCTGGCCGTCCAGCCGCCGCTGCTCCCGAACGCGCTCTGACTCCGGTCGATCCACGCGCCGAAAAACGACGCGCCGCCGACCCGGTCGGATCGGCGGCGCGCATCGAAGACGATGGAGGTCGTTATTCGAGCGAACCCGTTCCCATCACGAGCCCGCTCGCGACGAGCAGGCCGACGCCGAAGATCAACGCCGCGCTCGGCTCGGGAATCGGGTTCGTGATGCCGCCGGGATGGCTCACGACGGGGCTCGGAGCGATCCGGTCGTCACCGAAGCGCCAATCGTCGACCTGTGCGCCCGAACGGAATTGGATGCGAACGCCGAGTCGTCGGTGCTGCGTCACGCGCATCGACGGCGAGACACAGATCGATCGCATGTTTTCGGAGCGACAGATGCCGTTCGTCGATGCGGCCTGGAGCAGATCGTCGATGTCCGTGGAGAGGACACTGACGGAATTCCAGGTACCGCTGGAGAGCGAACCCGTCAGCTGGAGATTCAGCGACGACTCGCCCATTCCGGCCGCCGATCGAGCGACCATGCAGCTCCCGGCGCTGTTGCAGGTCACGACGAGCGCTCGCGCCGGCTGGGCCAGGCCGATGACGAGACCGAGACCGATCAGCACGAGAAAACTGGAAGGAATTCGCATCGAGAGGGGCGTTTGCAACAGGAACATGGCGATTGGGTCCTTTTGGGTGCTGCGAAGAGCACCGCATCAATCAGGAATGTACCCCTCCTCGGCTGATTGGGGACCCAGATCACACGAAATTCCGAGATATTGCGAGCGGACTGCGTCAGCCTGCGGCGGCCTTGAGCTTCACCTTGCCGTCCTGGACCACGACCTTGAAGGCGACCCGCTCGCAGCCGAGCTGCTTCTTCGCTGCCGCTTCCTGCTTCGCGATCGCGGCTTCGAGCTTGGCGCGGGAGAGGCCGCTGGTGTCCTGGCCCGCCGCCTTCATGGCGGCACGGTAGGACTCGAAGAGGTCGTCCCCGGCGTTGCCCTTTTGCGCGTCGCCGGGCCGGGCCGGGGCCACGCCCGGGGCGGCTCCAGCGCTCCGGCCCTGGGTGGAAACCTCGGATTCGGGCTCGGCGAGGCCGCGCTCGCGATCGTGCAGGTTCGCCTTGAAGACGTGGCGCTTGTACGTCCCGGCTTCGATCTGGCGCAGGATCGCGTCCCATTGCCGCTTGAACGCCTGGTACCGGCCATTCAGGCTGTTGAACTTGAAGCGGAGCGCGGAGTTCGTGATCCGCGTATTCGACCATTTGATGATCGATTTCTGGATCTCGCTCCGGAGCTGGCCGGGCTCGGTCGGCCGCGTCCCGATGAAGTACTTCTCGTAGTCGAGCTTCAGCTGGTTCAGCTTGATCTCGAGCAGCTTGAGCTCTTCGTCTTGGCTGAGGACGTCCATCGGCATTGGGGGCCGGATCGGTCCCGCGTTCGGTCGGCTTGATGGTTTTCGGACCCACTCAGGGATCGGCTTCGCCTTGGACGGTTCCAAGGCGGCTCGAAAAAGCGGATGCTGGCAACGCGCACGCAACCGGGTCGCTGAGGGTCGAATCGAACGGTCCTCGACCGACGAAAGGCACGCAGCGAAGCGGCAGAGCACGTGGCGAGCCGGTCGTTCGCCGGGCCAACGGCCGGGCGATCGCTTGGCGAGGTCGCCCGCGGCGGACTCGATCGAAGAAAGGAAAAGGGAGCAGAACATGAAGCAGGGCGTACGCGTTCTCGTCGGCACGAAGAAGGGGGCCTTCATCCTGACCTCGGACACGGGCCGTGCGCGCTGGGACGTCGCCGGGCCCTTCTTCGCGGGCTGGGAGATGTACCACCTGAAGGGCTCGCCGGTCGATCCGAACCGGATCTACGCCTCGCAGAGCTCGGGCTGGTTCGGGCAGCTGATCCAGCGCTCCGACGACGGCGGCCGCAGCTGGAATCCGGTCGGAAACGACTTCCGCTACGACGGCGTTCCCGGGACGCATCAGTGGTACGACGGCACGCCGCATCCCTGGGAGTTCGCGCGCGTCTGGCATCTCGAGCCCTCGCTCCGCGATGCCAACACGGTCTACGCCGGCGTCGAGGATGCCGCGCTCTTCAAGTCGACCGACGGCGGCGCGAGCTGGCAGGAGCTCTCGGGCCTGCGCCTTCACGGCACCGGCAAGGACTGGCAGCCCGGCGCCGGCGGCCTCTGCCTCCACACGATCCTGCTCCATCCGACGAAGACCGAACGCATCACCGTCGCGATCTCCTCGGCCGGCAGCTTCCGCAGCGACGACGCCGGCGCTTCCTGGCGCCCGATCAACAAGGGCCTCCACTCCGAGCAGATCCCCGATCCGGCCGCCGAGGTCGGCCACTGCGTCCACCACATCGCGATGCATCCGAAGCGCCCCGACGTGCTCTTCATGCAGAAACACTGGGACGTGATGCGCAGCGACGACGGCGGCGACTCCTGGCGCGAGGTCTCGGGCAACCTGCCCAGCGATTTCGGCTTCGTGATCGACGTGCATGCCCACGAGCCCGAAACGATCTACGTCGTGCCGATCAAGAGCGACTCGGAGCATTTCCCGCCCGACGGCAAGCTGCGTGTCTACCGGAGTCGATCCGGCGGCCAGGAATGGGAAGCGCTGACGAAGGGTCTCCCGCAAGAGCATTGTTATGTCAACGTCATGCGCGACGCGATGGCGGTCGACACGCTCGACGACTGCGGCGTCTACTTCGGGACGACGGGCGGCCAGGTCTACGCGTCGCGCGACGGCGGGGACGCGTGGGCGGCGATCGCGCAGAACCTGCCGGCGGTGTTGTCGGTCGAAGTGCAGACGCTGCGGTGAACGGTCCGGTCGTGATCCGTCTGACGCTCCCGCATCATCTGCGCAATCTCGCGCGCATCGACGGGGAGCTGCGGCTCGAGGTCGCCCCCGCGGCCGACGGTACGGTCTCGCTCGCCGCGGTTCTCGGCGCGCTCGAGGCGCGCTTCCCGATGCTGCGCGGCACGCTGCGCGATCAGGCGAGCGGTCGGCGCCGGGCGTTCGTGCGCTTCTTCGCCTGCCAGGAGGATCTGTCCCACCGGCCTGCGGCGGATCCGCTGCCGCAGTCGGTGGCGGAGGGGCGCGAGGTCCTGATCGTGCTCGGCGCGATGGCGGGCGGCTAGCCGACGCCGATCTCGCCGTTGGGGATGAGTGGGGCCCAGAAGGCGCGCGCGGCTTCGTGGGGATCCTTGACGACGCCGCGCCGGCCGCCGAGCGTCATCGTGTAGCGGCGATGGGTCTCGTAGGCGGGCCAGTCGGGCAGCGTATCGGCCGCGGGCTCGCCGGTTCGCGCGAAGGCGACCCAGGCGTCCTGCATCGCGTCGGCCAGGCGACCTGCGCCCCGGTCCGCGGCGAGGCCGACGCGCAGGAGGCCGCCGCGCGTCGCGCCGAACACGAAGGGCAGGTCGAGCCCGTGGCAGGCGCCGAGTCCGCCGCCGATCAGCGGAAGCGACCACTCGAACAGATAGGCGAAGGTCCGCGGCTGATGCGTGGATTGCGTGTCGGCGAGTCGGGTCGCCGGATAGTGGAAGATGCGGTCGCCTTGAAGCGCGACCCAGCGCTCGTTCGCGCCCGGATCGCGCTCGCCGGTGCTCGGACCGTAGGTGGCGAGGATGCGCTCGGCGAGCAGCGCGTCCTCGGGTTCGCCGCGGCGTGCGATCCGGCGCACGCGGGCCGCGAGCTCGGCGTCGTTTACCCGATCGCGATCCATGACCGTGAAGAGCCGGTATTCGTCGCGATTCGTACCGATCAGCATCGGGATGCCGTGGGCGGCGCCGCGATCGATCGCCGCGATCGGCGGCTCGGGGATCAGCTCGCCGTCCACGCAGGGCTGCCAGGCCATCAGGCCGTTCTCGAGGCCGATCCCGACGGTCGCCCTCGCCTGCGCCTCCATCAGACGCCCGACCGGGACGTCGAGCAGCGCTTCGGGAGACGGATCCTCGATCCCGAGCGAAGCGAAGAACTCGGAGGCGACCTTTGCGGCCTTCTCGGGGGTCGAGACGTTGTGGGCCGCCCCGCTCTGCAGGATCGCCTTCTGAAAGAGACCGCGCGCCGAAGGGACACCGAGGAGTGTCCCGATGCTCATCGCCCCGGCCGATTCGCCGAAGACCGTCACGTTTTCGGGGTCGCCGCCGAAGGCCTCGATGTTGGCGCGGACCCAGGCGAGAGCCGCCATCTGGTCGCGCAGGCCGAGGTTCGCGGGCGGCCGGTCGGGGCCGGCGTAGAACCCCTTCCAGGACAGGAAACCGAGCGCGCCGAGTCGATAGTTGAGCGTGACGACGACGACGTCGCCGCGGGTCGCGAGCCGCTCGCCCGAATAGAGCGAGGTCGAGCCCGAGCCGAGGATGAACGCGCCGCCGTGGATCCAGACCATCACGGGGCGGCGCGCGCCGTCGCATTTCGGTGTCCAGACGTTGAGATAGAGACAGTCCTGGCTCTGACGACTGCCGGCCGCGCCGATCAGGCCGCGGATCACGCGATTGACGGGCCCGATCTGGGGCGACGAGGGACCGTAGTCGCGGGCGTCGCGGAGTCCGGACCAGGGCTCGGGGGGCTCGGGCGCGCGGAATCGCAGCGCACCGATCGGGGGCTTCGCGAAGGGGATTCCGCGAAAGCGGACGCCTCCGCCGAACGTCTCGCCCTCGATCCGGCCGGCTCTCGTGGCAACGTGGCTCGTCAAGCGATTCCGACCCCGGTCGTTCGACCCGGTCCTTCATGCCGAGACCCACCGACCCGATCGGGATCGAGCTTCGTCTCGGAGCGGCGCGTCGCTCGAATTTAACGGCCGCGGGCGCTTCGGGCAAAAGCGCGGCGGGTCTGGGCTGCTAACTGCTCCCGTCTCCGGTCTTGCCACCCTGGGCGAGACAGTCGTCCCGCGTCATGAATTTACGACCCTCGGGCAGATGGCAGCTCACGACGCCTGCATTCGACTCGCCCGGCGTCATCGTCTTCGCCTCGCTCCACCACCTCCGGGAGCGCTCGTCGACCATCCGCTTGGTCGCGGCGAGGCGTTCTGCCGCACCCGCCGGAGCGGCCTTCGTGTCGGATTTCTTCCTTTCCTTCTCGGCGGCCGTGGTGGGCATCTTGGCTGCGGCGGTATCGAGCTCGTCCATGACCATGCAGCCGCTCGCACCAGAGAGGCCGAACAGGAGCGCGAGCGTCAGCAAACGCAGCCGGCCGTGAATCCGGCGAGTGCGCATGCCATGGGCCCGCTCTACGCGATCGGGGGTCATGGCCCTTCTATCGCCGATCGCTCGGAGCGGCTTGAACGGTGCGGCCGGATTGCGCGTGATTCGCCGGGCCCCGGTCGGCCCGGCGCCAGAGATACCAGCTCGCGACCGTGCGGAAGGGAGCCCATTTTTCGCCGTGGGCGGCGAGCGCCCGGGGCGTGGGAGGCTGCGAAAGCCCGTAGGCGAACCCGAAGCCCTTGCGGACCCCGAGATCATCTACGGGGAGGATGTCGGGCCGACCCAGGCGAAAGATCAGGAACATCTCCGCCGTCCAGCGACCGATGCCGCGCACCGCCGTCAGCCGCTCGATGATCGCGGCGTCCGGGAGTCGGCGCGCGGCGGCGAGCGTCGGGATCTCGCCGGCCAGGCTCCGCTCGGCGAGGTCCCGGAGCGCGAGGGTCTTGGCGCGCGAGAGCCCGGCGCCGCGCAGCGCCGCGTCCGGGGCGGCGAGGATCTGCGCGGGCTTCGGTCCGCTCGGCGCGCCCGGAAAGAGCGCGCAGACTCGGCCGTAGATCGTGGCCGCCGCCTTGCCGGAGAGCTGCTGGGAAACGATCGATTCCGCGAGCGCGGCGTACCCGACCCTGGTCCTGACCGCGGTCGAGCCGG
>CAZFKD010000015.1:0-12741 GCA_964519695.1 uncultured Spirochaetaceae bacterium | reverse complement strand
AGCGCGGCGTAGACGCTCTTCGCCGCGCGCAGCTCGTGCTCGAGGGCGAGCTCGCCGATCGAGTCGATCGTCCGCCGCAGGATCGGGTCCGCCGCGCGCAGCGTCGCGAGCGCTTCGTCCGGGTCGAAGGCGAGCGCTCCGCTCGCGCGGGTCGCGCGGGCGGTCGGCGTGGAAATCGCCGTGGCGCTCGCCGTGGCCGCCGGGTCGGTGCGACTGCGCCTCGTCGCCGGGCGCGCCGCCGATCGATCGCGTGCAGGTCGAGGACGCTTCGCCGGTTTCGCCGACACGGCTCTCGCTCTCACTCTTCGCCGGGCTCGTCAGAGGCCCTTGAAGCTCGGATTCCAGATGCGACGGAGCCAGGCTGGCGACCACCAGTTGAGGCTGCCGAGCAGCTGCATCGTCGACGGGACGAGCACGCAGCGCACGATCGTCGCGTCGAGGAAGATCGCGACGACGAGCCCGACGCCGATCTCCTTGACGAAGATGAACTCGCCGAAGGCGAAGGCGCCGACGACCGCGATCAGCAGCAGTGCCGCACGCGTGATGATGCTGCTCGTATGCTCGAGGCCGATCGCGACGCTCGACGTGTTGTCGCCGCTCTTGTCGAATTCTTCCTTGATGCGCGAGAGCATGAAGATCTCGTAGTCCATCGAGAAGCCGAACACGACGGCGAGCAGGACGACGGGGACGGTGACCTCGATGCCGTTCTGTGTCTCGAAGTCGAGCAGCCAACGCAGGTGGCCGTCCTGGAAGATCCAGACGAGCGCGCCGAAGCTCGCAGAGATGGAGACGATGTTCATCGCGATTGCCTTGAACGGAATCACGACCGAGCCGAACGCGAGGAAGAGGATCAGGATGTTGGTCGCGACGATCAGCCAGAAGACCGTCGGCAGATGGTCCCCGAGCGCCTTGCGGCCGTCGAAATTCTCGGCCGTCGGCCCGCCGATCCGGATCTCGAGCTCCGGCTTCGGCACGGCGCGGATCTTCGTGACGAGCTCGCCCGCCTCGTTCGAGCGCCAGGGCGCCTCTCCGTAGACGTAGACGAGCGCGAGATCGCCGCGCAGCGTATCGGTGAGAAAGTCGCGCTCCTCGCTCGAGAGGCGCGACGGATCGGCGACGAGGCGAGGGGCCTCGTCGGGATCCGAGAGGTCGCCCGACGCGAACGGACTCTCGACCCGGTCGACGCCGTCGACGCCCTTCAGCGCCTCGACGTAGGCGATCAGCTTCTCGATCTCGCCGGGCGCGCCGAAATCCGTCTGCGACCGGACCGCGACGAGGATCGGCGTCAGCGGCTGGTTTCCGAAGCCGGACGGCTCCTTCGCCTCCAGGATTTCGTCGACGACGCGGACTTCGGCGCCGGGCGGGAAGATCTTCGAATCCGGCATGGCGCTCTTCATGCGCAGCGCCGGCGAGCCGAGCGCCAGCAGGAAGAGCGTCGTCACGGCCGTGAGAATCACGGGCCAGCGCATCACCCACTGCGCGAAGAGCCGCAGCTGCCGCGCCATCGGGCTCGTCTCCTGTCCCTCCTTCGAGACGACCCGGTCACCATAGAGCGCGAGCATCGCCGGCAGCAGCACGAGCGCGCCGAGCATCGCGAAGCCGACGACCATGATCCCCGAGATCGCGATCGTGCGGAGCACCATCAGCGGGAAGACGAGCAGCCCCGCGAGCGAAGCCGCGACGGTGAAGCCGGAGACGAAGATCGCGTGGCCCGCGGTCTTGATGGTCCGCGCGAGGGCGGCATCGACGCCGTGGCCATGGGCTGCTTCTTCGCGGAAGCGGGTCACGACGAGCAGGGAGTAGTCGACGGCGAGACCGATGCCGATGATGCTCGCGACGTTGAGCGCGAAGACCGAGACGTCGAAGAAATGGGTCAGCACGCGCAGACCGGCCAGCGTCGTCGGAATCGCGAAGGCGGCGACGGCGACGGGCAGCAGCGTCGCGGTGACCCCGCGAAAGAAATAGAAGAGCAGCAGCACGATGATCGGCGCCGCGATCAGCTCGCCGCGGGCGAGATCGCGGAAGGCGGTCTCCTGGGCGAAGGCCTCGGCGGGCAGCGTGCCGCCGAGCTGGACCGACAGGGACGAGCCTGCGAGCGTCTCGCGCAGGCCCGGGAGCGCCTGGCTCTTCGCCGTGTCGTCGCCGCGGAGCGCGATGAAGACGACGGCTTGCGAGCCGTCCTCCGAGACCATCGAGATGAGCCCGGAGTCGAAATACGAGGTCACCGACTCGACCGACTCGAGCTCGTCGAGGGCCTCGAGGACGGGCTCGATCTCGTCGTAGAACTCGCTGTCGAGGGCCGAGAGTTCGTCGCTCCGGAAGATCGCGACGACGTCGGGGGAGGCGACGCCGAGCCCGTCGTGGAGCCATTTTTTCGCTTCGGTCGACTCGCTGTGAAGGGCGATCAGGCCGCCGGCCTTCAGCAGCGGCTTGACGCCGGCACCGTAGAGCGCGGAGACGAGGGCCAGCGCGACGAAAAGGCCCAGGACGAATCGGGCACGCGGGTTCGTTCGGACGCGATCGGGCGCCTCGGCGGACGGGCTCGCGGACATCGGGGCGGGGCTCCTTGGCGGTGCGCGGGGCCGGTGCGGCTCGGTTCGGCTCGAATCGGCGAAGGGCGGCGTGCGGTCCTTCCGCGGTGCGCGCAGACGATTAGCCCGTGGAGGCCCGAATGGACCCGATTTTTTTCAAAGATCGCCGATCTGAAGCGCCCTCGCCGACGAATCCCAGGCGTCCGCGAGCCGCGCGTCGACGAGCATCGCGTTGTCCTCGCGGCCCTGGGCGCGAAGGCACTCCGCAAGGCCGAAGAGGATCCGGCCGTCGCGGCGCCGGCCGGCGAGCGCTGCGCGGAAGGTCGCCTCTGCTTCGGCGTGCCGCCCCGCGCGCAGCAGGGCGAAGCCCTGGCGCTGGGCGACGGGCTCGTACCACGGCGCCGGCTCGTCGTATTGCAGCGCCGCCTGCCGTTCCGCGGCCTTCGCCCAGAGCGCGATCGCTTCGTCGTCGTCGCCCCGCGCCGCGGCGATCTCGGCCTCGAGGACCGCGCCCGCGACGGCGAGGAAATCGGCCGCCGAGTTGTTGATCAGGAACCGGGCTTCGGGGGGCACCGCCGCGACCGCCGCCAGGAACTCCGCCCGTTCCTGCTCTGCGAGCGGGAGCTCGCCGCGGATCGCACGCGCCACGCCCCGCGCATAGCGCCAGAATGCGCGGGCGAGCGCCTGGTCCGCCGCCGGCTCCGGCTCCGCCAGCACCGCGTCCGCC
This sequence comes from uncultured Spirochaetaceae bacterium, assembly GCA_964519695.1. Lineage (GTDB taxonomy): Bacteria > Myxococcota_A > UBA9160 > UBA9160 > UBA4427 > UBA4427. The sequence continues at coordinate 9,483 of CAZFKD010000015.1, read as the reverse complement.
TCGCGGAACGCGAGCAGGACCGAGAGCGGATACGTCACGAAGCCCTCGAGCATCTGCATGTCCGAGACCGCCGATCCGACGTTCGAGACCATCTCGCGTGCGGCTTCGAGCGCCTCGTCGAAGCGGCCCTGCTGCATGCGCGCGTAGGCGATGAAATGGATGTTGTGCGTCCAGTACATGAGGGGATACATGCCGGAGGCGCCCGTCCGTTCGACATAGGCGCGATCGGCCTCCGAGGCGGCGACGTTGGCCTTCGCAGCGAGCTCGTAGTCGCCGGTCTGCAGGAAGATGTGGCCGGGCATGTGGACGAGATGGCCGGCGCCCGGAGCGAGGGTCATCAGGCGCTCGGCGGACGGGATCGCGCGCTCGAGGCTCTTCGAGGCCTCGACGGCATGGATGTAGAAGTGGTTCGCGCCGGCATGGTCCGGATCCCGGCGCAGGACGTCCTCGAGCACGGCGACGAGCTCGAGGGTCCCAGGCGCGGGCTCGCCGTCGGCAGTCCAGAGCTGCCAGGGGCGCAGCATCATCAGGCTCTCGGCGAAGAGCGTTGCGGCATCGAGATCGTCGGGGTAACGCTGCACGAGCTCGCGCATCGCGGCGCTGTAGTCGCGGTGGAAGGCCAGCCAGTCGGAGGCGGGTTCGGGCGACGCATAACGTTTCGCGACGGCGCGGATGTAGTCCTGCTCCCGGGCGCTCGCGCGCGGTGCCCGGGCGAGAGCCGCCTCGACGGCCTCGAAGGTCGCGCGGGCGCGCGCGGCGTCGACGGCCGTGTCGTTGTAGTTCGGGCCGATCGCGAGGGCGAGGCCCCAGTACGGCATCGCCGCGGCGGGATCGAGCTCGGTCGCGCGGCGGAACGAGCGCGCGGCCTCGTCGTGGTTGAAGGCGTAGAGCAGTGCCATGCCCTGGTCGAAATAGGTCTGGGCGAGCTCGCTGCCGGTCGTGATCGGACGGCGGACCTCGCCCATGCCGGGCAGCAGCGGGGCGGGCGCGGCCTGGCTTCCCGCTGCGTGGCCGGGATCATGCGCGGAGGCAGCGCCGGCCTCCTCCGCCCGCGGAGCCGACGCCGGCTCGGGCGTGCGGCACGCGAGGGGCGAGGCGAGCAGCGAGGCGACGAGGGCGAACGAGGCGAGCCGGGCGCGAGACGGGGCGAGCGAATGGAGGAGAGACGGCGCGAGCGTCGGGGCGAGGCGGGGATGATCCATCGGACGACCTCCGGGTGTGTCGGCGCGGAGCCGGCTTGGCCCATAGTCATGACACGGTCGGGTGGATCGCGAAAGTCTTCCCTCGGCGCCGCCTCGATCGCGCGCGTCGCGGCGGCGGCTTGCCAGCTGACCCACGAGAACGGAGAACGACGCAGTACAGTGTCGAATGTCTTGTGCGGCAGCGGCATGGAGTCCTTCGTGGCGGCGCCGGCGCCGCGGATCCGTTCCGAAGTCGTCGCGTCGCTCGGGCTGCCGGTGCTCTACAGCCTGGTCGAGGGAAGTTGGGGGGAGGGGGATTGAGGCCTTCGCGGTCCGATACTCCCAGGACCCAGTCGATGCTTCGACCCGGTCACCGCCACAGCCAGTCGATCGGCATCGCGAAGAGCCGCTCACCGACGCGCTCGACCCGATCGCCGTCGTGCAGCACGATGCCGCAGGCGAACGAGTCCCCGACAGCATCCCCCAGCTGCTTCAGTCCATGGAAATCGGCCGGCTTGACGGAAGCGGCGGCCTTCACCTCGATCCCGACGATGCGTCCTCTCCGCTCGAGGACGAAATCGACTTCGACCTGATCCCGGTCGCGGAGGTGGTAGATCGCGATCGGCTCCGATTCCTGGCCGACTTGCTTCGCGAGCTCCGAGAAGACGAAGCCTTCGAGCAGCCCGCCGAGCTTCGAGCGATCCCTGCGGAGATCTTCCTCGCCGAGACGCCGGAGCGCGGCGACGAGGCCGCTGTCGAGGAAGCGGAGCTTCGGTGTCCGGATGAGGCGTTTTCGATCGTTGCGATGCCAGGCCTGCACCCGCCGCAGCAGGAACATGCGCTCGAGCAGGGTGAGCCAGCGATCCACGGTCTTGCCGTCGACGCCGAGCGGCCGGCCCAGACTCGCGAGATTGACGGTCTGGCCGGAGGCGACGGCAGCGAGGTCGAGCAGGCGGCTCAGCTCGGTCGTCTTCGAGATGCCTGCAATCTCCCTCGCGTCGCGCATCGCGAACGATTCACAGTAGGCGGTGAGCCAGGCCTGTCTCCGGGCGGGATCGTTGCGGGCGAGAGCTTCGGGATAGCCGCCCGCGACGACCCGATGGATCAGGTCGGGCGTGTACCCCGTCCGGGCGATCTGCGCGGGAAAGTCGACCGCGAAGGCCCGGGCGAGGAAGTCGGAGGGCCCGTGCTGCTCGATCTCGGCCTGGCTGAACGGCAGGAGCTCGACCGTTTCGACACGTCCGGCGAGGGAATCGGGCGAGATCGCGCCCTTGAAGAGGTCGACCGAGCCGGTGATCAGGAACCGTCCCGGACGAACGTCCTCGTCGACCGTCTTCTTGAGCGCGAGGATCAGGTCCGGCGCGCGCTGGACCTCGTCGATCACCGCCCGGTCGAGCCCGCGCAGGAAGCCGCCGGGATCGTCGAGGGCGAATGCGCGGGACTGGTCGTCGTCGAGCGTGACGAAAGGCATGTCCCGATCGGCGGCGATCTGGCGGACGAGTGTGGTTTTTCCGGATTGGCGTGGACCGACGAGCGCGACGATGCGGGTATCCGCCAGCGCGGTGCGAACCCGGGCTTCCGCATGGCGGGCGATCGGATGGGCTGGACGGTTCGATTGGGGCATGGAGCTCCGGCAGATCCGGAATGAATGTCCGGCAGATCCGGAATGTATCCTCGTCAGATTCGGAATGAAACTCCGGCCAATTCGGAATGAGTCAGTCGTTCCCCGAAGGGATCGAGCTCAGCGCGCGCTCGATCCGTTCGACGAGCCGCTTCATGACCGCCTCGGTCTCCGGCGCCGGGCGCGCGCCCGCTCCCCCCGGCGCATGTCCGACCGCCCCGATCAAGTCGTCGCCGAGCCGCTCGACGAGACCCTCGAGATTCCGCCGATCGCCTTCGCTCGTGGCTTCTGCCGGCGTTGCGTGGGAGATCACGACCCCGAGGACCTCGAGCCCGCGCGAACGCGCCGCCTCGAGCGTGAGCCGGGTGTGGTTCACGGTTCCGAGCGTCGGGCGCGTGACGACGAGCAGGGGAAGGGCGAGCTCGCGAGCGAGATCGGCCATGTCGGTCTCTGCGTCGATCGGGACGAGCAGGCCGCCGGCTCCCTCGACCAGCAGGAAGGCGTGGCGGCGCGCGAGCGCGCGGTGGGCGTCGCGGATCGCCGCGAGCGGGACGCTCCGGCGCTCCGCCTTCGCCGCCGCCTCGGGCGAGGCCGGCAGCGCGAAGCGCACGGGGCAGACGAGCTCGAGCGGATCGTCGACCCCCGCCGCGAGGCGCAGCGCGCGGGCGTCTTCCGGGCCCGCCGCGGGAACGCCGGTCTCGATCGGCTTCATGACGCCGACGTCGATGCCGGCCGCGCGCAGGGCGCGGGCGAGCGCGGTCGTGACGAAGGTCTTGCCGACGCCGGTATCCGTTCCCGTGACGAAGAGGCCGCGCATGGCTTGCTAGTCGCTCCCGGCGCCGACGGCGCTCCCGGCGCCGCCCGCGCGCTGGGCCGCGAGGATCTCGGCGATCGCGTCGGCGAGGCCGTCGATCTCGTCGTCCTGGTGGGTCGCCATCGGCGTGATGCGCAGGCGCGCCGTACCGCTCGGGACCGAGGGATGACGGATGCCCTGCGCATAATATCCGCGGACGAGCAGCGCCTCGCAGAGGGCCATCGTCGCCGCGTTCTCGCCGACGACGACGGGCAGGATGTGGGTCGTGCTCGGGGCGGTCGAGATGGCGTGGACGGCGAGGCGGGCGCGCAGGCGGTCGCAATTCCGGGCGAGTCGCTCGCGGCGCCAGGGCTCTTGCTCGACGAGGCGGAGCGCGGCGCGCGCGGCCTCGACCGAGGCGGGCGCGAGGGCGCAGGAAAAGATGAAGCTGCGCGCGGTGTTCACGAGCAGCTCGCGCAGGCGCTGCGAGCCCGCGACGAAGGCGCCGAAGGAGCCGAGGGATTTTCCGAGGGTGCCCATCAGGACGTCGACGTCGCGCAAGACGGCGGCGGCCTCGGCGCTGCCGCGGCCGCGGGGGCCGAGGGTGCCGGTGCCGTGGGCGTCGTCGAGCAGCACGATCGCATCGCGATCGTGGGCGAGCTTCACGATCTCGGCGATCGGCGAGACGTCGCCGTCCATGCTGTAGACGCCGTCGACGGCGACGAGCACGCGGCGCGCCTTCTCGCGGACGCGCGCGAGGGTGTCGGCGAAGGCGTCGACGTCGCCGTGGCGGAAGACGGCGACCTCGCAGCGGGCGAGGCGTGCGCCGTCGATGATCGAGGCGTGGTTCAGCGCGTCCGAGACGAGCACGTCGCCCGGGCCGACGAGGGCGGGAATGACGCCGACGTTCGCCATGTAGCCGGTGCTGAACGCGAGGGCGGCGGGCTGCTCGAAGAAGGCGGCGAGCTCCTGCTCGAGGGCTTCGTGGCATTCGAGGTTGCCATTGATGAGGCGAGAGCCGCCGGCCGCGGCGCCGAATTCGCGCGCTCCGCGCGCCGCCGCCTCGACGACCTCGGGATGGCCCGCGAGATCGAGGTAGTTGCTGCCGGCGAAGAGCAGCACCTCGCGCCCTTCGACGTGCATGCGCGGGGCCTGCAGGCCGTCCAGCACGCGCATGCGCCGATGGGTCCCGCGCTCGCGGATCCCGCCGAGCACCTCGTCGGCGATCCGATCGAGCGCCGCGGCCTTCATGCCCGCACGACCTCGGGCCGCAGCAGCTGATCGCCGCCGCCCGGGATGCGGAACTGCGATTCACCGCGCGCCGATTCGGCGGCGAGGCGCGCCTGGATCTCGTGATAGGTGTCGTTGCCGTCAACCTCGAAGCCGGCATCGCGAATCATCGCGTAGGTCTCGGCGACGGGATCGCCCTTCGTCGTCAGGTAGCCGTCGACGAAGAGCGAGTTGGCCGGATAGAGCGCGAGCGCCTGCAGGCCTCGCAGATGGCCCTCGCGACCCGCCGCGACGCGGATCTCCGCCGCCGGGTTGACGAAGCGCATCAGGCAGAGCGCGCGCAGGCAGCGCTCGGGCGTCAGCGAGCCGTCGTGCTGGACCTGGTTGCCGGCGATCGGAATCAGGAAGTTGACCGGGATCGAGGGCACCTCGAGCTCGCGCAGCTTGAACGCGACCTCGATCAGATCGGCCGACTCCTCGCCCATGCCGACGATCAGGCCCGAGCAGGATTCGATGCCGTGACGCTTGGCGGCCATCAGCGTCGCGACGCGATCGGCGTAGGTATGCGTCGACGTGATCGCGTCGTAGCGACGCTCGCTGGTGTTGAGGTTGTGGTTCAGCCGGTCGAGGCCGGCCTGCTTCAGGATCGCGGCGTGCTCGTCGCCCATCAGGCCGGCGGAGAGGCAGACCTCGATCGGATGGCGCTGCTTGATCTCGCGGATCAGCTCGCCGATGCGCCGCGCGCGGTCGACGGTCGGCCCGCGGCCGGAGAAGACCATGCAGTAGCGGGTCGCACCGGCCTTCGCGGCGGCCTCGGCCTCGGCCAGGATCGCCTCGTCGCTCTTCATGGCGTATTTGCGCAGCGCCGCCTTCGAGTCCTTGTTCTGCGAGCAGTAGCCGCAGTCCTCGGGGCAGAGCCCGTTCTGCACGTTGTTCAGCACGTGCACCATGACCTTCTTGCCGAACTTCTGGCGCCGCGGCTCGAAGGCCGCCTGCAGCAGCGGCAAGAGCTCGACGTCGCCGCCGTCGAGGACCCAGAGCGCCTCCTCCGGGCTCGGCGCGAGGCCGTCGAGGGCGTTGCGGGTCAGGCGGGCGTAGCGGTCGCTCGGGGTCATCGGATCTCCTGCGATGGGGCGCCGCGAACGCTAGAGAGCCCCCGCGCGTGCTGTCAACCGCAGTCCAAATGCAGGTTGACAGCCGGCCTCCGGGTTCCCAGGAGCGCGAGGCCCCTCTACATTCACCGCAGTTTCGTCTCGCCGTCCCTCCCCCGAACCTCGCCGACGCAGGAGCCCTCCATCCATGGCCAAGCCCCGCACGATCCACGCCTGCCAGGCCTGCGGCGCGCAGCATTCCCGCTGGCATGGTCGCTGTCCCGACTGCGGGGCCTGGGACAGCCTGGTCGAGGAGAGCTTCGCGGCGCCCCGTGCAGTCGGCGCGGCCGCGGCGCGCAGCGAAGGGCTCGCGCGGCTGGCCGGCGCGAGCGCGGTGGACGAGAAGCCGCGGCGCCTCTCGGAGATCGACCACGACGCCAGCCCCCGGATCGCGACCGGCGAGCCCGAGCTCGATCGGGTGCTCGGGGGCGGGTTCGTGCCGGGCTCGGTGGTCCTGCTCGGCGGCGACCCCGGAATCGGGAAGTCGACCCTCGCCCTGCAGCTCGCGGGGCGGCTCGCAGCCGGCAAGCGCTCCGTCCTCTATGTCAGCGGCGAGGAGAGCGCCGAGCAGATCAAGCTCCGGGCCGAGCGGCTCTCGGGACTCGGCGGGTCGCTCCAGATCCTGACGACGACCCGGGTCGAGGCGCTCGCGGCGCCGATCGCCGAGCTCGCGCCGAGCATCGTCGTCGTCGACTCGATCCAGACGATCGCGACCGATGCGATCGAGTCGGCGGCGGGCTCGGTGGCGCAGGTGCGCGAGTCGGCGGCGATGCTCTCGGCGACGGCGAAGCGTCTCGGCGCCGTGCTGCTCTTGATCGGCCATGTGACGAAGGACGGTCAGCTCGCGGGGCCGCGGGTGCTCGAGCATCTGGTCGACGTCGTGCTGACCTTCGAGGGCGACCGTGCCCATGCGTTCCGGTTGCTGCGGGCGGCCAAGAATCGCTTCGGCTCGACCCAGGAGATCGGGGTCTTCCAGATGGCGGCCCATGGGCTCGAGGCCGTGTCGAATCCGAGCGAGCTCTTCCTCGAGGAGCGCAGCACGCGGGCGCCTGGGAGCTGTGTCGTGCCGCTGCTCGAGGGGACGCGGCCGATGCTCGTCGAGCTGCAGGCGCTGGTTGCGCCGGCGCCCTACGGCACGCCGCGTCGCACGACCCTCGGCCTCGAGGATGCGCGGGTCGCGCTGCTGCTGGCGGTGCTCGACCGGCGCAGCCCCGTCGATCTGCTCTCGCAGGATGTTTACGCGAAGGCGGCCGGAGGCGTGCGGGTCGCCGAGCCCGCGGCGGATCTCGCGATCGCGCTGGCGATCGCCTCGAGTCGTCTCGAGCTCGCGGTTCCGCCCGATACGGCGGCGATGGGCGAGCTCGGGCTCGGCGGCGAGCTGCGCCGGGTCTCGCGCGTCGACGTGCGGGTCGCGGAGGCGGCGCGACTGGGGTTCCGGCGCGTGCTGCTTCCGGCGGTCTGCGAGCGCGAGTGGCGAGCACGCGAAAAGAGCGCAGGAATCCGCTCGAAATCCGAATGCGAACTGATTCCCATTGAAGAGATCGCCCAGGCGATCGACTGGCTGCGCGATCACGGCCTGCGCGTGCGACCCGCGCGCGGCGCGGAGGCGCCCTCGAAGTCACCCTCGTGAACGCCGGTAAGCATCTGTTTTTGAAGTGTTTTTGGAGATGTTTTTCTTTGACACCGGATTTTCGCGCGGCTAAGGTCGCGCTATGGCAGCCCCCCCGCCGCGAGACGGCCAGCCCGCGGATCGATCGATCGCCGATTCGCCGCGCGCGCAGAGCGAGCAGCTCGCGCAGACGATCGGAGACGCCTTCGCGCGCATCGCGCCGGATCTCGAGCGCGTCGAAGCCGCGCTGCGCGACACGCTCCAGTCGAAGTCTGCGCTGATCCCCGTGCTCGGCGAGCATCTGCTCTCCTCCGGCGGCAAGCGCTTGCGGCCGGCGCTCGTGCTGCTCGCGGCCGAGCTCTGTGGCTATGTCGGGCCGCGACGCATCGAGCTGGCCGCCGCGCTCGAGCTCCTGCATACGGCGACGCTGCTGCACGACGACATCGTCGATCTCGCCGAGCTCCGCCGCGGCCGCCCGTCGGCGAATGCGATCTGGGGCAATCGGCGCGCGGTGCTCGCCGGCGATTTCCTTTATGCGCGCGCTTCGTCGATGGTCGTCGAGGACGGCAATCTCGAGATCGTCGAGAGCTACGCGCGCACGATCCGCGTGATGGCGGAGGGCGAGCTGCTGCAGCTCGAGCGCAGCTTCGATGTCGACGTCAACGAGGCGCATTACTACGACGTCATCGAGCGCAAGAGCGCGACGCTGCTCTCCAACTGCTGCGAGATCGGCTCGCTGCTCGGCGGCGTGACCCGGAACGAGCGCAATCGGATCGCCGAGTACGGCCGGCAGCTCGGGCTCGCGTTCCAGCTGCGCGACGATTGTCTCGACTACGATGCGAAGGTCGCGGAGCTGGGCAAGCAGCCCTTCGCCGATCTGCGCGAGGGCAAGATCACGCTGCCCCTGATCCTGACGCTCAAGCGCTGCCGCGTCGCGGAGCGCGATCATGTCGCGAGCGTCCTGAAGAACGCCGCGCGCCTGGCTGACGAGTACGGCGGGCTCGCGCCGCTCGAGGCCGCGGAGCTCGAGATCTCGGCGGTCGCCGAGCTGGTCGAGCGCTACCGCGGCGTTCCGGATACCGCGCGCCGCGCAGCGGATCATGTCGCCCGGGCCCTCGAGGCGATTGCTCCCTTCCCCGACTCGTCCGCCAAGCGCGCGCTCGAGGCGGCGGCCGAGTTCTCGGTCGCGCGGGATCGCTGAAAAGGATCCCGTCCGGTCGCGCCCGCCCCGGCGCCCCGTTCGGGTCGATCGGAACTCCGCCCTCAGTGGCGCTTTTTTCGCCCCGGTCCCGGGGAGATCATGACCATGTCCATTTCGTTCGATTCGCTTTCTGCGGCGCGGACTTCGGCGAGCCACCCGGCGCTCCGGAACGTGTTCGCATATGCGCTCGTCGCCCTGCTGCTCTGGGTCGGCGTCGCAGGCGCCGCCGATCCGTCGGCGGCCCCCGCGCCGATCGACCTGAACCGTGCGACGGCCGAGGAGCTCGAGACGCTGCCTGGGATCGGCGCGGCGAAGGCCGCGGCGATCGTCGAGGCGCGCGAGGCGCAGGGTGGCTTCGGCTCGTTCGAAGAGCTCGAGGCCGTGCGCGGGGTCGGCCCCGCCCTGATGGCGAAGCTTCGGCCCCTCGTCGTCGTCGGGCCGGCCGCGAAAGCTCCGGCGAAGCCGGCGGCGCCTGCTGCCACGAAGTAGCGCAGCGCTCTGGACCGCCGGGGCGGCCGCGACCCCGGCGGTTTCTGGGCGCCTTTTCCGCGATCGCTCCGGACCATCGGCGCTGGCCGGCCAGACCGGGCATGATTGCGCCGATGCAACCCGGGTCTGCGCCGCAGCAGGATGACCTCGTCGATCGCCCTTCCCGCTTCGCGTCGCGAGGTTGGCGGGAACGGCCGACTCGTCCCCC
>CAZFKD010000014.1:13209-20076 GCA_964519695.1 uncultured Spirochaetaceae bacterium | reverse complement strand
CCCGCCGCCGCAAGCGACGCGACCGAGACGATCTCTTCACAGCCTCTCAGTCGAGCACCGCGACCTTGAGCGCCTGCAGCCGCTGGATCTGCTCCTCCTGCGCGCGGATGCGATCCTTCTTGACGTCGAGCTCGGCCCGCAGCGACGCGTAGAGCTGCTCTTGATTGTCCATGCGCTTGCGCAGCCGAGACTCGTTCTGGCGCGCGAGCGTGAGCGCTTCCTCCTGCTTCGCGCATTGCTCGCGGACCGCCGCCAGCGCGCCGCGCACCCGCTCGAGCTCGACCTGGCCCGCTTCGGCCAGCGCTCGCGCCGGTGCGCTCGCGTCCTCGACGCGCTTCGCGAGCGCATCGCGCTCGCTCGCCAGGGCCGCAGCCCTCCGCTGCTGCTGATCGCGCTCGAGCTCGGCGCGGCGCAGGGCCGTCTGGGCACGCTCGAGCTCCAGCTCGACGTCGCGGATCCGGGCGGCGGTGCCGAGCGGCGCCTCCGGCGCCTTCTCGGCGCGGCGCTTCGCCTTGTCCGACCGGCGCCGGAGCTCGGCGAGCTCCTCGCCCTGCTTCTTGCGGGCCTGGCTCTCCTGCTCGAGCCGGCGCAGCAGCGCCTTGCGTTCGCCCTCGAGTCCCTCGACCTCGTTCGCGAGGGCAAGGCGACGCTGCTCCGCGCCGCGCAGCGCCCGGACGACCAGGAACGCGGCGACGACCGCGACGATCAGAACGATCAGAAGGAGGGACAAGACATTCGACATCGATCATTCTCCGCGGGCGCGATCGGGGCCACGAGACCGGCTGGTCGTCGGGGCCGGGGCCTCCGAGGACGCGCGCGCATTCTACCCTGCGATCCTTCCCGCATCAGGCGGATCGCCATCCAGAGAGGATCATCGTGTCCCATGCCGAGCGTCTGATCGACGCCGCCCGCCGCCTGCGGCACGCCGTCGACCCGCTTCGATTCGCCCCGCCCGTCACGCATGTCTACAACCCGCTCGACTACGCCCGACGCGCCCATCAGCGCTACCTGCGCCGCTTCGGCGACGGCCGCAAACGCGTCCTCTTCCTCGGCATGAATCCGGGGCCCTTCGGCATGGCCCAGACCGGGATCCCCTTCGGCGAGGTGGCGAGCGTTCGGGACTGGATGGGAATCGAAGAGCGCGTCGACCCGCCGCGCGACCCGCATCCGGCGCGGCCGATCGAGGGCTTCGGATGTCGACGCAGCGAGGTGAGCGGTGCACGTCTCTGGGGCGCCGTCGCCGAGCGATTCGGACGTCCCGAAGCGTTCTTCCGCGACCATTTCGTCGCGAACTACTGCCCCCTCGTCTTCATGGAAGCCTCCGGGCGCAATCGCACGCCGGACAAGCTCGCACCGGCGGAACGCTCCACGCTCTACGCCGCCTGCGACGCGCATCTCGCGCACATCGCCCGGATCCTCGAGCCGGAGTGGGTGATCGGCGTCGGCCGTTTCGCCGAAGCGCGCGCGCGCGACGCGCTGCAGGGGATGGACGTGCGCATCGGACGCATCCTCCATCCGAGTCCGGCGAGCCCGCTCGCCAATCGCAACTGGGCGGGGAGCGTCCGGCGCGAGCTGGAAGCGCTCGGGCTCTGTCCCGCCCCGGGAAGCGGAAACGGCGCACGCAGACGCGCGAAATGACTGACGGGCCGCGCGTTCGGCGATATGCTCCGCCGCCGCTCGGGCCGATGCCGGGCTCCCGCCGCGCCGGTTGGCCGACGGCGGATCTTCGACGAAGGAGAACACGAGATGATGAACGTCCGCACCCGCCTCCCGCTCGCCGTCCGATTCAAGCTCGCGCCCGCAGCGCCTGCGCGACGCAGCCGGCCCCGGCTCGCCGTTCGGCTCGGACTCGCGACCCTGCTCGGCGTGCTGGTTCTCGGATGCAGCGAGGAGGGCGCGATCGCGGCCGATCCGCTGATCGGCGAGATCGACGCGGTCATCGCCGAGCGCGCGGTCGACAAGACGCAGCCGAACTGGCGTGTATCGCTGAAGGTTCCGCCGCGGTTCAGCTTCGACAAGGAAAAGAAGTACTCCTGGAAGCTCCAGACCAACCACGGCGACATCGTTTTCCGCATGTTCCCGGAGAGCGCGCCGATGCATGTCGGCTCGACGTTCTATCTGACCCGCCTCGGCTTCTACGACACGCTCGGCTTCCACCGCGTCATCAAGGGCTTCATGGCCCAGGGCGGGGATCCGCTCGGCAGCGGCACCGGCTCGCCCGGATTCCGCTACTCCGGCGAATTCGATCCGAAGCTGAGCCACGACGGCCCCGGCGTGCTCTCGATGGCGAACGCCGGCCCCGGCACCGACGGCAGCCAGTTCTTCATCACGTTCACTGCGACCCCCCATCTGAACGGCAAGCACACCGTCTTCGGAAAGGCCGAATCCGAGGAGAGCCTCGCGACGATCCGCAAGCTCGAAGCCCTCGCCCCGCCGCCGGGCCGCTCCCCGCAGCCCACGAGCCCGATCGTGATCGAGCGCGCGACGATCCTCATCGAATAGCGCTCGTGCGCCTTCAGCTGCCGTCGGACCCGTCGTCCCCGTCGAGCCGTTCGAGCAGCCCGTGCCGCCCGATCTGGAAACGCTCGGCGTCCCCGGCGCCCGCGTAGAGGACCCGCTTCAAGGCCGCCTCGACGACCTCGGTGGAGGCGTTCCGGATCACGAGCTCGCGTACGACCAGGGTCGGGTGGAACGGCTCCGGCCCCGCGTGGCCGAATTGCTCCGGTCGCCGATCGGCTCGCTCGGTCCTGCCGATCGCCTCGAGCGCATCCTCGACGGCCATCGCCTTCGCGCACGAGGCGTCGCTCGACAGATCCACGACGAACACGAAGCGGACGCCCTCCGGCGCGTCGCCCGGGCCGTTCGCTCTCGGCCAGGCTCCGCCCTCGCGCAACGCCTGCGCGAGCTCTCGCGCCGGTCGGGGCGGCGGCGGCTCGGCGTGTTCGGGATCGAGCCAGTCGAGCTCGCCCCGCCACAGGGTCATCAGCAGGCGTCCCTGCGTCGTCGTGCGAACCTCGCTGCGACCGCTGGCGAGATCGACGAGCTCGAGCACGACCTCGCTCTGCCAGTTGGCGAGCCGTCGATCGCCGTCGAGCTCGCCGGGCAGCACGCGCGCGCTGCGCGGCGGCTGGCGGAGCTGGATGCCTGTTAGGCGATCGCCGACCCGCCCCTCGAGCGGCGCGTAGCCCGCGCGCGTCCGGTGGAGCACGTCGCCCTGCTCGAACCGATAGGCGCTCACGGCCGGCGCGAACGCCGTCGGCACGGCCCAGGCGAAGCCTTCGAAGTACACGAGTTCCCCTCCCTCGAGCTCCATCGCCGCTCCCCCTCGCCTTTCCTCCGCGCCCAGCGCAATCGTCGATCCCACGGGGCACCGCTTGGTGATTGGCGGATCAACATCCCTTCGGGAACGCTTTTCCAACCCAAGACAACTCAGCGTCATCAAACAACTTTTCGAGCACCCGGGGCCTGAGGAATCTCGCCTGGTTGACATCTTCGACGAACTCTGACCAATATGCGGATCGGACCGAACATCCTGTCCATCGCAGTCACTCGGGAGGATCCGTCTTGGCCGCCGAAGTCACGCCCAGCTCGTCCAGAGCCCCCCAGACCGTCGCCCCCCTCGCCGATTCGCAGCCGGCTGCCCTTTCGAAGACGTCGCCCCCGATCCCCCAGCTCTCGCCTCAGGATTCGGTCGACTTCCTGCTCCATCCCTCCGAACTCGCCAAGGGTCGCCGCGCCGCCGAAAACTACCTCAGCACTTTCCGCACCGAGGAGAGCCGCCGCGCCGCCGAAGAGATGCTCGAGACGCTCGCAACGGTGATCAGCGGCGGCAAGTGCGACAGCGTCGAGTTCCCCTGGCAGCAGGTGCGCCCGTATCACGGCGCCGCCGCGCTCACGATCCTCAAGGAGCGCGGTGCCCCCGCACGCATCGAGACGCTCCGATGTCGCAAGAACTCGGCGCGCAGCTTCCGGGCGGTCCCGACGAGCTACCCGCCGCGCGAGGTGCAGAAGATCCGCAGCACGCTGACGCGCGTGATCGAGCAGTGCAACGAGCTCGGCTTCCTCGTCGGCGAAACAGTCTCGCAGACGCGGAAGGTCCGCAGCCCCGAGCGGGGCAAACGGGCCGCGCGATCGGTCCAGCGTAGTCGCCTGCTCGCCGACGGCGAGCTGCGCGCTCTCGTGTCGGCCTGCGCCAGCGAAGCGACGGCGACCGGATGTCGCGATGCCGTCTTCTTCGCGCTCGTCTACCGCGGGCTGCGGATCGCGGAGATCGTGGGCCTCACGCTCGAAAGCGTCCGCTTCAGCGGCAAGACCGGCGTCTGCACGATCACGACGAGCCCGGGTCGCTCCGGGGGACGCGGGCGCAAGGTCGAGCTGACCAACGACGAGCTGATCGTGCTCGAGGATTGGCTCGACCACCGCGGCGGCGACGGCGGTCCGCTGCTCGGCTCGCTCGGCAAAAACGGCAAGCTCGAGGGCAAGCGCCTCACGACGGCGTTGATGACGCAGATCTGCGAAGAGCGCGGGCGACAGGCCGAGGTAGCTGCGTTCACCCCGACCGACCTCTCGCGCAGTGCCGATGCCCTGACCGACCATCGCAGGCTGACGCGTCGCAGCGCTGCGAAGGAGTCGGAGGAGTTCCATTCCGCGGCCGACCGGATCCTGTTCGAGTCGGAAGAGAGCTCGGCGATGGCGAGCGAGATGATCCGCTTCCCCTTCCTCGGACTGGGCAACTAGCTCGGGTCGGGCATCTGACTCGCGCGGGACATCGAGGGCCGCGTTCGAAAGGCCCCAACTAGCCTCTTCGGAGACGTTCGCCTCAAGCCCCCTCCCAGGCCGCCGATGGGTCACGGGAGGGGGATCCCCGATGTCCGGATGGCGCCAACCGCGAACGACTCCCCAGAAATTTCCGCGCCAGGCCACCTGCGTGCCGGTGCGAATCTCGACCGTCGATCCGGAGACCGATCCGGACTCCGGCGTGGCCTTCTTCCGAAGCACGGAAGCGACGACGGCGAACCTCTCCCGAGGCGGGATGTTCGTGCATTCCTGGGAGCCCCTTGCGGCGGGGCGGCGCGTGATCGTTGCCCTCGACCTGCCGGCCGGCGGCGAACTCCAGCTCGTCGGGCGGGTCGTCTGGACGCGCCGCCAGCTGACCTCTCGCGCAGGATCTCCGGTCGAGACTCCGGGCTACGGAATCGAATTCGACGGCGGCAATCGGGCCGAGCAGGCCGCGGTCCAGCAGATCCTCGACGCGGCCGGCGCCGATGCTCAGACGCCCGGCCCATGGTCCCCGCCGAGTCCCTCGAACACGACCGAACAGTCCCCGACGGCCGCGCCGCTCGCCCGCGCTCCCTTCCGCCACGCGACCTGACCCGCCAGGAAGCGATCGTCGATCGCGCGCGCCTCCAGCCGGTCGTTCAGCCCTCGATCCCGTACTCCTGGATCTTGCGCCGCAGGGTCGAGCGGTCGATGTCGAGGATCTTCGCCGCCTGCGTCCGATTGCCCTGGCAATCCTCGAGGGCCTGGACGATGGCGCGGCGCTCGACCTCCCGAAGCGACAGACCCCGCGGCACCGCGTCCGAAACCGGGCCCCTCGGCCCGCTCCGTACGCCTTCGAGCGGCAGGTGGCGGACCCCGACCGGCATCTCCCCGGCCGCCGCCCGCGCTCCCTGGACGAGATTGCGCAGCTGTCGGACGTTGCCCGGCAGTTCGGCGCGGCAGAGCGCCTCGATCGCTTCCGGCGTGAAGCCCGGGGATCCGGGCTTGTCGAAATGGTCGATGAGCAGCGGAATGTCTTCCCGACGCTCGGCGAGCGCCGGGAGCCGGATCTCGATGCCTCGTAGCCGGTAGTAGAGATCTTCGCGCAGGCTCCCCTCCTCGATCATCGTGCGCGCATCCCGGTTCATCGCCGCGACGAACCGCACGCTCACCCGCTCGGCCTTCTCGGCCCCGACCGCGCGCACCTCGCCGTCGTCGATCACGCGCAGGAGCTTCGCCTGGAAGCCGAGGTCGAGGGTCTCGAGCTCGTCGAGGAAGAGCACACCCTCGTGCGCTTCGCGCAGCAGCCCGCGTCGGTCGCGGTCGGCGCCGGTGAAAGAGCCGCGGCGATGGCCGAAGAACTCGCTCTCGAACAGATCGGAGGGCGAGAGCGCGCAGTTGTGGGCGACGAAGGGGCCGTTCGCGAGACCGGAATGGGTGTGGATCGCCCGCGAGACGAGCTCCTTGCCGGTTCCGGTCGCGCCGGTGACGAGCACGTGGACGTCGCTGCGCGCCGCCATCAGCACCCGGTGCCGGACCTCGATCATCGGGCGGCTCGTCCCGACGAGCTCGGGCACGGTCGTGTGCGCGACGCTGGGGCGCCTGCGCGTGAGCAGCGCGCGATCGATCGCAGCTCCGACACTGGCCGGCGTCGCAGGCTTCAGCAGATAGTTGATCGCACCGAGCCGGACGGCTTCGACGACGTCCTCGACGTCCTCGTTGGCGGTGAGCACGATGGCCGGCAGATCGGGCCAGCGCTGCGCGAGGTGCGAGAGCAGCTCGAAGCCATCCATCGACGGCATGCGCAGATCGGTGACGACGAGATCGAACGGGCGCGCCTCGAGGGCGAGCAGCGCCTCGAGTCCGTTCGCGGCGAGCCGCACCTCGTGCCCCCGCCCCTCGAGCAGCACCCGCAGATACTCGGCGGAGCTCGGCTCGTCCTCGGCGACCAGGATCGAGTCGCTCATGCCCGGCCTCCTTCCCTGCGCCCGGATCCGGCAGTCCTCGCCGGATCGGCCTTGAGATCGTCGGCGTGCGCACGCGCGGCGACGGCGCCCGTCGCGAGCGGAAGCTCGAGTTCCGCGACGGCGCCCTCCTCGGCGCCCGCGA
>CAZFKD010000014.1:0-13199 GCA_964519695.1 uncultured Spirochaetaceae bacterium | reverse complement strand
CGGGGTGAACAGCCGGGCCTCGGCGTCGGGCGGGAGGCCGTCGCCCTGATCCGCGATCGTGATTCGACAGCGCTCGCCGCGCCGCGACAGCTCGACCGTACACTTCCCCGTCCCGTGCATTGCTTCGATCGCGTTGCGCAGGAGGATCGTCAAGAGCTCCTGGAGCGGCGTCGCGGCGAGCGCCACCGCGAGCGCGCGATGCTCCGCGGCCCCGCGCAGTGCGAACTCGACCCCGGGATGAATCGAAGCGAGCTCGCCCATGGCGGTCTCGAGCACGCCGGTCACGCTCGTCGAGGCAGCTTCCCGCTCGTTCGACCGTCCGGCACGAGTCGCCTCGAACGGCTCGACCGCACGCTCGGCCGGCGGGTCGACAGCGCTGGCTCGCCGAGCGCTCGCCGCCGGCGGCGCCTCGGCCAAGGTCAGGCGGGCGAGGCGCTCGAGATCGTCGATCGCAGCCCGCAGTCCAGCGATCACCGCACGCGAAACGCCCGCGCGCTCCGCCTCGGGCTCGATCAGGGCGACGAAGCCGCGCAGACTGTGGACGGCGTTCTTCAGGCCGTGGGCGAGGCGGGCGACGTTCTCGCCGACGCGGGAGACGACCCGCTCGTCCTCGAGTTGACGCTGGAGGACCTCGAGCCTCTGGCCGAGCTCGGCGCTTTGGGCCCGGAGCGCCGCCTCCCCGGTGACACGACGCTGCGCCATTGCGTACCCGAGGCCGCCCATGACCACGAGAAAGGCCGATTCGAGCAGCAGCAGCCGCCATCCCGCTGCGAGTCCGAAGAGCGACTGGACCAACGCGAGCACAGCGACCGCGCCCGAGGTCACGGCGACGACACCGCGCGGCCCCATGGAGACCGCCGCCAGGACGACCTCGAAGAAAAACGCGCCGAGGATCGGGGATTTCAGACCCAGCGAGAAGGTCGCGAGAGCGCCCCAACCGAGCAGGCTGATGGCGGGCGACGCGAACGGGGCGATCCACTCGACCAGACGCAGACGGAGTCCGAGCCAGAGCAGGAGGTTCAGGCCGCCGAAGACGACGGCCAGCCAGAAAAAGAGCGTCCCCTGGCGAAGAAACGGATTCAGCCAGACGACGGCCCCCACCCCGAGGCAGAGCGCCAGGGGCCGTGCGATCAATGCGCGTTCCGCAGGCTTGTTCATGATTCCGACACGTTGCAGGGCTCGACGGATCGAGCCGGAACCGGACTCGCGTGCAAGGGCTGGAACACGCGAGGGCCCCGATCCGGAGATCGGGGCCCCCTGTTTTCCGTGACTACCAGCGTCCGCCGCGGTCGCCGCGATCACCGCCGCGGTCGCCACCGCCACCGCCACCGCCGCCAGCGCGACGCTTGTCGAGCGCCTCGTTGACGCGCAGCGCGCGACCGCCGTAATCGCGACCATCCAGCTCGCCGATCGCCTTGTCGGCATCAGCCGGAGCCATCTCGACGAAACCGAATCCGCGCGATCGGCCGGTCTCGCGGTCGTTCACGACCGACGAAGACTGGACCGGGCCATAAGTTGCGAACAGCTCACGCAGATCTTCGTCCGTCGTGCTCCAGGGAAGGTTGCCAACATAGATCTTCTTCACGAACTCGTACTCCGTGCCGGGGCGATGGGAAGCATCCCCTCGCCGGGCGCATTCTCGATCCCTCCGCCGAAGCGCGACCACCGGGGATGCCCGGGAAGGCCGCCGGGTCCCATCCGGCGTCCTCGAGACGCTCGGATCCGACCAGGGACGGATCATTGGATTCGACGCTCATCGCCGACCCATCGACTCACACGAGCGAAGGTCGGAAATGCACGCACCCATGAAACGAACACTGATCCGATTTGAACGCGACGACTCGACAGCGACTCGGTAGGACTCGATGGGATTCGAACTGAGGGCGAGAGATCTCGGTGGGCAAATCGGCCAACGCGCGCTTCGCGGGCCGGCGCAAGGTAAACCATCGGACAACCCCTTGCCAGAACCCGTCGAAGACGATTCGGGCCGGCCGCCTCGAACCCGCCCACGAGCCACAAGCCGGGTCGCTCGAGCATCCGGGAGCGGCGCGCGACATCGGCTCGGCGTCTTCATCGACACGGGGTCGATAGAAGTCCGCGCCCGCTGCGCACGACACGCCCCGCCGCGACCGCTCGCCGTCAGGATCTCGCGCGCTTGCCGGCTTTCGGATGGCCGGCCTTCGCTTTGCCGGCAGCCGGCTTGCGACTCGCTGCCTTGCGGGCGGCGGCGCGCTTGCGCGGCGCTGCAGCCGCACGCACCGGTGAACGAGCCGGCAGGCCCCGCTCCCCTTCGTCCGGCGATTCCTCGACCCAACGTCCATCGCGGTAGTGCGCCCGCCAGGAAGTCGCCTTCCCGTCCTCCTCGGACGTGACGTATTGCTCGCGGGTCTTGCGCGCGAAGCGGACGACGGCCGGCCGGCCCTGCGGATCGGTCTCGGGCGCCTCGGCGAGATGGCGATACTTCGGATCGAGCTTTTCCTGGACCTCGATGAGCTCGCTCACCTTCGGAGCGCGCGTCTCGCGATGCTTCGGGAACTGACTCGCCGCGAGAAAGATTCCCGCCGCTCCGTCGCGTAGCAGGAAGAAATCATCGCAGCGCTCGCAGCGCAGATGCGGCATCGGGATCGGATCGACCTTGGGCGGCGCCGCCTCGCCGCTGCGCAGCAGCTTGCGCGTGTTCTTGCAGGCATCCGAGGTACAGCCGAAGTACTTGCCGAAGCGCCCCGACTTGAGCTGCATGTCCTCGCCGCACTTGTCGCACTCGAGCACGGGGCCGTCGTAGCCCTTGATCTGGAACGAGCCGGTCTCGACCTCGAAGCCCGCGCAGTCGGGGTTGTTCCCGCAGACGTGGAGCTTGCGCGTCTCGTCGACGAGATAGCTGTTCATCGCCGTCTGGCAGATCGGGCAATGGCGTTTCTTGAGCAGCAGGCGCGCCTCGACCTCGTCGCCCGATTCCTCGTCCCCATCCTCGCGAACGAGGCTCGCCTCGACGGCGACCGCTTCGTCGCCGGGGATCAGGTTGATCGTGCTCTTGCACCGCTCCTTGGGCGGCAGCGCATAGCCCGAGCAACCGAGGAAGACGCCCGTCGAGGCCGTCCGGATCTGCATCGGCCGGCCGCATTGCGGGCAGGCGATGTCCGTCTCCGTCGGCAGGTTCGCGCGCATCCCCTTCGTCTGGTGCTCCGCGGCCGTGAGCTGCTTGCGGAAGTCCGCGTAGAAATCGCCGAGCACCTTCTTCCACTGCTTCGATCCGACGGCGACCTCGTCGAGCGCCTCTTCGAGGCCGGCCGTGAACCCGTAGTCCATCAGCTCGCCGAAGTTCTCGATCAGCCGCTCGGTCACGATCTCGCCCATCTTCTCCGCGTAGAAGCGACGATTCTCGAGCCGGACGTAGCCGCGATCCTGGATCGTCGAGATGATCGAGGCGTAGGTCGAGGGCCGGCCGATGCCGCGCTTCTCGAGCTCTTTGACGAGGCTCGCCTCGCCGTAGCGCGCCGGCGGCTTCGTGAAATGCTGGATCGGATCGAGCTTCACGAGATCGAGCCGCTCGCCGACCTGCACGTCGGGCAGCGGCGTGTCGCCGTCGTTGCCGCGGATCGAGGTCGGCTGCGCGCGCGTGTGGCCGTCGAACACGAGGATGCGGCCGCGGGTGCGGAGCTCGAACTCGCCGGCCTTCACGCCGAGATTCGTCGAGAGATATTCCGCCGGCGTCATCTGGCAGGCGACGAACTGCCGCCAGATGAGCTCGTAGAGCCGCTCCTGATCCCGCTCGACGCCCGCGAGCTGGCCGGGGTGGACGTCGACGTGCGACGGACGGATGGCCTCGTGGGCCTCCTGCGCACCGTCCTTGCTCGAGTAGAGAATGGGCTCCGCGGGCAGATAGCGCGGACCGAAGTCCCGTCCGATCGTCGTCCGGCAGGCCTCGACGGCCTCACGCGAGAGATTCGTCGAATCGGTGCGCATGTAGGTGATGTGGCCGGCTTCGTAGAGCCGCTGCGCCAGCATCATCGTCTTCTTCACGCTGAAGCCGAGCCGCGTACTGGCCGCCTGCTGGAGCGTCGAGGTGATGAAGGGCGCGCCGGGCCGGGTCTTCGTCGGCTTGTCCTTGCGCTCGATGACCTCGAACTCCGCGAGCTCGAGCGCGCGGACGGCTTCGTTCGTCTGGGCCTCGTTGGTCGGGCGGAAGGTCTCGCCGAGATGCTTCGCGACCTCGAGCCGGAGCGCGTCCTTCGCGCGCGTTCGCGTATCCGCGTGGATCTCCCAGAACTCTTCGGGGATGAAGGCGCGGATCTCCTTCTCGCGTTCGACGATCAGGCGGACGGCGACCGACTGGACACGGCCCGCCGAGAGCCCCCGCGCCACCTTCGCCCAGAGCAGCGGCGAGAGCATGTAGCCGACGACGCGGTCGAGGAAGCGGCGGGCCTGCTGCGCGTTGACGCGGGAGAGATCGAGTTCGCCCGGATCCTCGAAGGCCTGCCGGATCGCACTCTGCGTGATCTCGTTGAAGACGACGCGCTTGTAGCGCTTCGGATTGCCGCCGATCACCTCGCGCAGATGCCACGCGATCGCCTCGCCCTCGCGATCGAGATCGGTCGCGAGATAGATCGTGTCGGCCTGCTGCGCGAGCTTGCGCAGCTCGCCGACGACCTTCTCCTTGCCGGGCAGGATCTCGTAGTTCGCCGCCCAGTCGTTGTCGGGATCGATGCCCATGCGGGCGAAGAGCGCCTTCTTCGACTGGTCCTTGCGATGCTGCTCGCGCTTCGCTCCCGCGAGCTTGCGCGTCTTCGCGGCCGCCTGCGCACGCGCCTTGGCGTCGACCTGCTTGCCCGACCCCGAGACCGGCAGGTCGCGGATATGGCCGACGCTGGACTTCACCACAAAATCCCGACCGAGATATTTGTTGATGGTCCGCGCCTTGGCGGGCGATTCGACGATGACCAGGGACTTGCCCATGCTTCCTCGATGGCTCGAGCGGAACGGCTGCGCGGGGGAAGGCGCGTCGTTCCACTCTATTCCGGTCTCGTTCCGGTCTCGTTCCAGTCTCGTTCCGGGCTCGATCGCGTCCCGATCGGTTCTCGCCGGCCCTTCGCCGCGCGGGCGAATGAAGCGAGTGCGCAATCGGAGCCGTGTCGGCCATTCTTGAGGCGCTGACTTCCACCCCCATCGAACGGGCAACCCGGTTAGCACAGCCCCCCCGGTCCGACGCAAGTCCCGAGAGTCTGCACACACGGGGCACGATTCCCCCAGTCGCGCGGAAAAGACATGCGCTTTCGGCGAGATAGAGCCCTGCGGAGACCGCACTCGATTCACCGCCACGGCCGAGCCGGCCGCAACGCGGATAAATAGAGGCTCGATCCGGCGACTCCGTCGGGGAGCCACTACGCTCGCGCGTCATGTCTGCCCGGCTCATGCCTGCCGAAGGATCGAATCCCCGCGGCCCCGCTTCGGGCGCGCTGCGCGAAGCACCGTGGGTCGCGGTCGGGGGGGCCCTCGGCGCAATGTTGCGCGGCGGTGTCGCCATCCTCCTTTCCGACGTCGGATGGGGCGGACTGGCGGCCACCCAGGCGGTGAACCTGGTCGGAGCATTCGCCCTGGGCTTCCTGCTCACGATGCTCGAGAGGACAGGGCCGCGTCCCCGGCTGCGCGCATTCCTCGCCATCGGTATGCACGGTGCATTCACCACCTACTCGACCCTGGTCGCAGAGGCCGGAGACGTCGCCGCCGCGACATCGCCGGGTGTCGCGCTGGCATTCCTCGCCGGATCCCTCGCCCTCGGTCTCGGCGCTTTCCTCGGCGGCCGCCTCGTCGCCTGCGGCCTGCGCGTCGGGGCGGCACACGCCGTCGACGAAACGGAGACGCGCTCCTGATGGACGCCGGAGGTCCGATCGCCTGGACGGCCATCGCCGCGGGGGGCGCAATCGGCGCCCTGCTCCGCTGGTCCTTGCTGGGACTCTCCCGTCGGTTCGATCCGGCCCTCGCGACTCTCGCCGCGAACCTGGCCGCCTGCGGCCTGCTCGGCGTCGTGACCTCAGGCGCGCCGGGCCACGAGCCGGACTTCGGGACGATCCAGCCGGCCTTGTCGGCCTTCCTGACGGTCGGACTCTGCAGCTCCCTCTCCACGTTCTCGACCCTGTGCGGGGACACCGTCCGGCTGCTGCGGTCGAGGTCCCGACTCGGGCTGGTCACGTACCTGGCCGCGCATCTGCTTGGGGGGCCCCTCGCGCTCGCGCTCGGATCACGTGTCGGCGGCTGATGACCCCCCGAACCCGATCGTGCACCGGCGCCCCAGCCCCGTCTCGATCGACCGGGAACGAGCCGTTACAATCCGGCGTCATTTCGATCGACGGCGACCGTCCCGAGGGATCCGGCCGCCGCGTTCCAGGTCAACCCGAATGCCCGTATCGCCCGCGACCCGAGCCCGGCTCGAACGCGGGCACGGCCGAGCGCGCGAGCCATCGCGCACGAACGTGAGAGCCATGTCCGAGATCGAGTACTCGCTGCGCAATCCCCTGACCGAAATCGAAGGACCGAGCGCGGCCCCGGCCGCTGCCTCCCCGCCCCCCACCCAACCGGTCGCGCCGAACCCGGGAAAGGGCGTCTACGAAGCAGCCCTCGCCATGGCTCGAGAGCTGAACGCCCGGCCCCTCGCCGGTGG
Source organism: uncultured Spirochaetaceae bacterium (assembly GCA_964519695.1). GTDB lineage: Bacteria > Myxococcota_A > UBA9160 > UBA9160 > UBA4427 > UBA4427. The sequence continues at coordinate 6,544 of CAZFKD010000014.1, read as the reverse complement.
CGGGCCGGCCCGGGTCCGGGTCCAGCATGCGAAGAATCGCATGACCGTCTGGGAGCGGATCCGCGTCCTGACGGAGAAGGAACCGACCATCCTCTGGCGCAACTGGGGCCCCGAGCTCGACGGCGCCTCGATCGTGACCGGCATCCTCGACATCGACGGCCGCGACGTCGCCGTCTACGGCCACGACTTCACCGTCCGCGCCGGCTCGATGGACGCGACCAACGGTGCCAAGCTCGCGCGCCTGATCTACATGGCCGGCGAGAAGGGCCTGCCGCTGATCGGCATGAACGACTCTGCGGGCGCGTTCGTCCCAGCGGGCGTCGGCGGCCTCGATGGCTATTCGGAGGCCTTCACGGCGCTGCGCAAGATCAGCGGCGTCGTGCCGTCGATCAGCCTGATGTTCGGCTACAACGCCGGCGGCGGCGCCTATCTCCCGCGCCAGGGCTCGTTCATGATCCAGTGCGATGAGACCTTCATCGGGCTGACGGGCCCGGGCGTCGTCAAGAGCGTGCTCGGCGAGGACGTGACCGCCGACGACCTCGGCGGCCCGCGTGTCCACGGCGCCTCGGGCGTCTGCGACCTGATCACCCACGACGAGCTCGGCAGCCTGCGCACGGCGCTCCGCCTGCTCGCCTACCTGCCCGACAACAACCGCGTCCACGCCCCCTTCCACTCGACCTCGGATCCGATCGATCGCTACACCGAGGACGAGGACCGGCTCTTTCGAAGAACGTTCAATTCACCGGCGGGCATGAACGCGCCGATGGACATCACGCTCTACATCCAGCAGATCGTGGACCACGGCGAGTTCTTCGAGATCCAGCCCCAGCGCGCGCGCAACATGGTGACGGCCTTCGGCCGCCTCGGCGGCTGGGTCACCGGCTTCGTCGCCAACAACTCCGCCGTCGCCTCCGGCCAGATCGACATCGACGCCGCGCTGAAGGCGACACGCTTCATCCGCTTCTGCAACCTCTACAACATCCCGCTCGTCTTCATCGAGGACACGACCGGCTTCCTGCCCGGCACCGAGCAGGAGAAGCGCGGCATCATCCAGGCCGGCCGCAAGCTGCTCGACGCGATCATCGACGTGCGCACGCCGCGCATGACGATGATCATCCGCAACGCCTTCGGCGGCGCCTACGCCGCCTACAACTCACATTTCACGGGGGCCGACATCGTCTTCGCGATGCCGATGGCGCGGGTCGCCGTGATGGGCGCCGCGGGGAAGGATTTCGTCTTCAAGGACGAGCTGCGCGCCGTGGCGGACACGCACAGCAAGGCACTCGCGGGCGGCGCCACGGCGACGGACGCGAACCGCGAGCGCGACCAGGCCCTCGCGGCGCTGAACGCCCGCTACGAAGAGCAGCTCATGAATCCGAAGGAGGCGCTCTCGCTGGGCAGCGTCTCGCGGATCGTCATGCCGGGCGAGAGCCGACGCGCCCTCGCCGGCCACCTCGATTTCCTGATGCGACGGTACCAGCCTGCTCCGATGGGCGGACCGCAGCGCGAGCACGAGTAGGACGAGAAACAAGATGTTGAATCGCAAGGGCGAGAAGATCCGGGCCGCCGAGGCCGAATCCGCGTGGGTACGCTCCTTCGACGTCTCGGACGTCAAGTGTCTGGTCGTCTGCCGCGGGCCGGTGCGCAAGGAGGCCTTCGACGTCTTCGACGAGATCGGGGTCCGCGAGTACGGGATGCTGCTCTCCGAGAAGGACTCGGTCGTCTATCCGCGCTGCCTCGCGCCCGAGCTGCGCAGCCTGCGCTTCCCCGGCAACGTCCATCGCGTCCCGGACTACATGGGCGTCGGCCAGGAGGAGAAGCTCGCGCGCATTCGCGAGATCCTCGAGATCGCCGAGTCGAACGGCTACACCCACATCTTCGCCGGCTACGGCTTCATGGCCGAGGACGCCGACTTCATCTCGGCGATCGAAGCCTCGAAAGTCCGCTTCATCGGCCCCTCGGCCCACGTGCTGCGCAGCGCCGGCGCGAAGGACGAGGCGAAGAAGCTCGCCCGCTCCCTCGGCAACGCGGTCGTCCCCGGCGTCGACAACCCCTCGGCGCTCGCGCTCCTCGAGCGCGCCCCCGACGGCCAGGCCCTCGCGCGGATCGCGCAGAAGAAGGGGCTCGACTTCCACTGGAGCGACGCCGTCGATCTGCTCGAGAACGCCGAGCGCCTGCTGCAGGCGGGCTATGCGAAGTCGGTCGAGCTCGTCACGATTCCGGAGCTGCAGAAGATCGCCGAGCGCGAGTCGATCGCGATCTGGAAGCAGTATCCCGGCCGGCGCATCCGCTACAAGTGCATCGGCGGCGGCGGCGGCAAGGGCCAGCGCGTGATCTCGGCGCCCGCCGAGGCGGCTGCGGCGGTGATGGACATCCTGGCCGAGCAGAAGGTGCTCGAGCCCGGATCGAATCGGAACTTCCTGATCGAGCTCAACCTCGAGACGACGCGGCACAACGAGATCCAGGTCGTCGGCAACGGCGAATGGTGCATCACGATGGGCGGCCGCGACTGCTCGATCCAGATGCGCGAGCAGAAGCAGCTCGAGTTCTCGCTGACCGACGAGCTGCTCGAAGTCGAGGCCCGGGAGACGAAGAATCCCGCCCACCGCGCGAACCTGACCCGCGAGCGCGAGACGCTCGCGGCGATGGAGGCCGACGGCGTCCGCTTCGGCGAGGGCGTGCGGCTCGACAACGTCTCGACCTTCGAGTGCATCGTCGAGGGCTTCGATCATTTCTTCATGGAGATGAACACGCGCATCCAGGTCGAGCACGGCTGCTCGGAGCTCGCCTACAAGCTGCGCTTCACGAACCCCTCCGATCCGACCGACTACTTCGAGGTCGAGCGGCTGATCGAGACGATGGTGCTGCTCGCACTGCACGGGAAGCGGCTACCGAAGCCGCGCCGGATCCTGCGTTCGATCTCGGCGGCGGAGGTGCGGGTCAACGCCGTGAACGCCGCACTCCAGCCGCATGCCGGCGGCGTCGTCCGCGGCTGGTCGAAGCCGCTGGCTTTCGAGCACCGGGACGACCAGGGCATTGGGACGCGCAACCCCGACACCGGCAGCTTCCCCTACTACAACCTCGCCGGCGCCTACGACTCGAACATCGCCCTCGTGCTCTGCACCGGCGAGAGCCGGCGCGACAACCTCGCGCGCCTTTCGGAGATCCTGCGGCGGATGGAGCTGCGCGGCGACGATCTCGAGACGAGCGTGCCGCTCCACTACGGCCTCGTGAACTGGACGCTCGGCGTCGAGCCCATGATGAAGCCGAATACGCGCTTCATGGGCCCCTACCTCGCCGCCGTCGGCGCGCTCCAGACCCTCGCGAAGGACGTCGACCTCGAGTTCGCCGCCGCACAGGTCGGCCGCGTGCTCTCGGGCCGATCCGCGCGCGACGCCTACGGCGCTCAGGAGACGCTCTACCTGCGGCCGCTCGGGCGCCTGCTCGGCGATCCCCATGCATTGGCCGGCTTCCTCGGCCTCTACGATGGCCGGCTCTGGAAGCGGAGCGGAGCGACGGTCGAGTTCGCCGAGAATCCCGTCAGCTTCCTCCGGCGGATCTACCACTACCTGAACATGGAGCCGACGCCGGGCAAGCCGCCGTGCGAGACGATCTGGTCGCATGACGACGTGTTGTTGACCGGCGCCGAGGCCTTCTACGACGCGCTCGCGAAGAAGCTCGGCACGCGCGAATGGCCACTGCTCGCGGAACGACTCGAGGCCGCTTCGGCTGCTTCGTCTCTCGGTGGCGAGGCGGCCCTGCAGGCCTGTCGCGCGAGCCATCGCGGCTTCCAGGCGGCGGCGCCGCTGCTGCTCCTGATCCCGCGACTCGGCATCCAGTCGGGCCTGCTCGACATCCACGTCGACGACGCGCTCGAGCCCGTCTTCCCGAAGTCGTTCCTCGACGAGGAGAACGCGGCGAACCTGCGCCGCGCGCTCGCGCCGCCGCCGAAGGCGAGCGCCAACGAGATCGTCGCGCCGAGCGGCGGCTCGTATTATTCGCGCGAGGCGCCTCACATGGATCCGCTGGTCTCCGAGGGCGACCATTTCGAGGCGGGGCAGCCGCTCTTCATCATCGAGGTGATGAAGATGTTCAACAAGGTGCTCGCGCCCTTCGCCGGGACGGTGAGAAAGAATCTCATGCTCGACTCGGACGGCGCGGTCGTCCGGGCGGGCCAGACGATCTTCGAGATCGAGCCCGACGAGGTCATCCTCGAGGAGTCCGCCGAGGCGCTCGCTGCGCGGCGCAAGCAGGTGACCCTGGCGGCGCTCGGCGCCTGATTGCGCGCGGGCTGCCGCCCGCCTGCTCGGGGGAAGTCGGCATTTCAGAACGAATGGTGGAATACCGCTTCACCCTTACAATCTGAAAGCCGAATTGCCATGCCACGGTAGGCGTGGTCATCGAGGGGTGGACTGCGCTGGCACGAAGGGGCCAGCATGTCCATGCGAATGGGTTCGATCGGCATCTCGTACGCAGCGATCCGATCCCTCCATCAGGCCGGGAGCGACGTCGCCCGTTCGAGCGCACGCCTCGCCTCGGGCATGCGGATCAACCGGGCCGCCGACGATCCGGCGGGCCTCGCGATCGCCGACCGCTTCCGCGCCGAGGTCGCCAGCCTCGCGCGTGCCCAGCTCAATACGAGCGACGGCATCGGGCTCGCCCAGGTCGCCCAGTCGGGGCTCTCCGAGATCGCGTCGCTCCTCTCCGAAGCGCGGGCCCTGGCGGTGCAGTCCGCCTCCGGTGCTCTCGGCGGGCAGACCCGTACACAGCTGGACACCCAGTTCCAGGCGCTGCTGAGCGACATCGACGCGATCGCCTCGACGACGCGCTTCGGGCGCTTCGAGCCGCTCGCGGACGCTTCGCTCCAGATCGCCCTGGCCGTAGGGACCCAGGCGGGCGATACGATCACGGTCTCCGGCGTCGACGCCGGCACCTCCGCGATCGGCGTCGGCAGCCTCGCGATCGCGACCTCGGCTGCCGCCGGCGCGGGCCTCGCGACCCTCGACACCGCGATCGCGAACGTCAGTGCCCTCGCTGCCCGCTTCGGCATCGCGGAGAACCGCCTCGAATCGCGCGCCCGCCTGCTCGGCGCCCAGATCGAGGCGCATTCGGCGGCCGAATCCCGCATCCGGGATACGGACTTCGCCCTCGAGAGCGCGCGGCTCGCCCGCTCGCAGATCCTGCAGGAGTCGGCCGTCGCCATCCTCGGTCAGGCGAATGCGAACATGCGGATCGTCCTGCGCCTGCTCGAGTAGCTGCAGCCTATGGAAGAGGGCCGCCTCTCTGGCCGGCTCCGCCCGCGCGTCGTAGTATCGGCTGCATACCGGACCGTCGACGTCGCCTCCCCGGGCGCGCGACCCTACACGATGGCTGCGGCCGTCCCGAGGCTGCGATGTTCTCCCTGCGCGGAGCGCCCGCCCATTCGGACGCAAGGCGAAGGCGACTCCTGCTCGCGCTGCAAGCGCAGTCGCCTGCGCTCGGCGATCTCGAGAGCGAATTCGTCTATCTGATCGACGCCTCCCGCGCGCTGACGGGCCCCGAGCAAGCAGTGCTCGAAGACCTGCTCGAATCGCGCGGGTCCCTGGGCTCCGCGGAGGGGAGCTCGCCCGAGCGCGTCATGCGCTTCGTGATCCCGCGACTCGGGACGATCTCCCCCTGGTCGTCGAAGGCGACGGAGGTCGTCCACGGCTCGGGTCTCGACTGCGTGCGTCGCGTCGAACGCGGCATCCTCTACACACTCTCGGACCCGCCCAACCCGGCGGACGTCGAGCGTCTCCTGCCCCGGCTCCACGACCGCATGACCGAGAGCGTGCTCGAGGACGTCGCGTCGGCGAGCGCCCTCTTCCAGCGCGCGAAGCCCGCCCCGTTCCGGATCGTCGACGTCCTCGCCCGGCGCCACGACGCGATCCGCGAGGCCGATCGCGCGCTCGGCCTCGCCCTCGCGGCCGACGAGATCGACTATCTCGTCGAGAGCTTCACGACCCTCCGCCGCAACCCGACCGACGTCGAGCTGATGATGTTCGCGCAGGCGAACTCCGAACACTGCCGCCACAAGATCTTCAACGCCGAATGGACGATCGACGGCACGCCCCGGGAATCTTCGCTCTTCGCGATGATCCGCAACACGACGACCCGCTCGCCCGACGGCGTCCTCTCCGCCTACTCCGACAACGCCGCCGTGATCGTCGGCGCCCGGGGCGGCCGGCTGCTCCCGGATCCCGCGACCGGACGTTATGCGGAGATCAACGAGCCGACGCCGATCCTCATCAAGGTCGAGACCCACAACCATCCGACCGCCATCTCCCCCTTCCCCGGCGCCGCGACCGGCGCAGGCGGCGAGATCCGCGACGAGGGCGCGACAGGCCGCGGCGGCAAGCCGAAGGCGGGGCTCACCGGCTTCAGCGTCTCGAACCTGCTCCTGCCGGATGCCCGCCGGCCCTGGGAGATCGATCCCGGCAAGCCGGGCCGCCTCACGAGCGCCCTCGACATCATGCTCGAGGGTCCGATCGGCGCCGCGGCCTTCAACAACGAATTCGGTCGCCCG
>CAZFKD010000013.1:3067-20257 GCA_964519695.1 uncultured Spirochaetaceae bacterium | reverse complement strand
TGGACGGACTGGCGCGCGGGATCAAGGAATTGCGTTAGCTGTCTGCCGAGTGACAAGAGGGTCCGGCGATGCGGAAGTCGTGAAGGACGATGCATGAAGGTCAAGGGATTCAACCGGGTCGAGCTGATCGTGCGCGAGGACCAGATCCAGGACGCCGTGAAGCAGTTCAACGAATTGCTCGGGCTGAAGCTGCCGAAGCCGATCTCGATCCAGGGCCAGCCCGTCTGGTCGTCGACGGATTTCGACGGCGGCCTCGAATTCGTCGCGCCGGTCGAAGGCCAGGGCCCGTTCGCCGAGCGCCTCGCCGAGCACGGCGCCGGCCAGATCGGCCCGCTCGTCTGGGAGATCGAGGACGCGAACGCCGCCCGCGAATGGCTGCTCGCCCGCGGCTACCGGATCTTCTTCGAATACGACAGCAGCCAGGGCAACGCGGCCGAGGCGCATACGCCCGTCCATCAGCTCGTGCTCGATCCCGAGCAGTGGTTCGGATTTCTCGTGACTTTGATGGAAAGGAAGGGCGGCGACCGTTGAGCGGCGCTGCTCTCGATCGCGGGAGCTCGCGCGGGTTGCTGACGCGCCTCGGCCTCCCTAAGTTGCCCGAATGGTCGACCCGCGGATGATCTCGTCGTCGCAACCCAGCCTGCCGAAGCAAGCGCGTCATCGCGTCGCGAACCTGCAGGCTCGCCGCGCCGGCGGTTCCCGCGTTTCGACCGTGCTGACGTCCACGCCGACGACGGGTCTCGACACGCTGTAATCGGAAGGACGACCAACATCGAACCGCCCTTCCGTCAGCGGAGGGCGGAGTCTCCTGCCTGCCCGCCGCAACGCCGGATCCGGGCCACAGGAGAACGCCGATGCATCGCACCACCGCACGCCCCGACGCCATTAGGACCGCTTCTCGAGAAGGCCAGCGCCCCGAACCGAGCCCCAGCGACACGCCCGCGTCGCCCGGTCATTCGATGCGCACAGACGGTCCGAGCGACGGATTGAACGTCGGCATCGTCGGCGCAACGGGTGTCGTCGGCCAGCTGATGGGTTCGATTCTCGCCGAGCGCGCATTCCCCGTCGCGACGATGCGTCTGTTCGCGTCCGCGCGCTCGGCGGGCAGGAGTCATCGGTGGCGGGAGCGCGAAATCGCCATCGAAGACGCCTCGCAAGCCGACGTGCGCGGTCTCGACATGGTGTTCTTCTCCGCTGGAGGCGCGACGTCAAAGCAGCTCGCGCCCAAGTTCGCTGCTGCAGGCGCGGTGGTGATCGACAATTCATCCGCCTGGCGCAGTGACCCGGACGTACCGCTCGTGGTCGCGGAAGCCAATGCCCATACCCTCCAGCGGCGACCGAAGGGCATCATCGCCAACCCCAACTGCACGACGATGGCGGCGATCCCCGTATTGAAGCCGCTGCACGATGCAGCCGGTCTTCGGCGCCTCGTCGTGAGTACCTACCAGGCGGCCTCGGGCGGCGGCCGAGAGGGCATCGAAGAGCTCGCGGGCCAGATCGATGCGGTCGCTGGCCGGCAGACGGAACTCGCCTACGACGGCGGGGCGATCGGATTTCCCGCCCCCGCGAAGTGGGCGGTTCCGCTCGCGTTCAACGTGGTCCCGTTGAACTACCACGTCGTCGAAGACGGCTATACGGAAGAGGAGCTGAAGCTCCGCGACGAAACCCGGAAGATTCTCGAGCTGCCCGAGCTGCTCGTCTCCAGCACCTGCGTTCGGGTTCCCGTCTTCACGGGCCACTCCCTCTCGATCCATGCGGAGTTCGAACTGGAGCTGACGGCCGAGGAGGCGACCGCGATCCTGCGCAGATCGCGCGGTGTGGTTGTCACGGGCGTTCCCAATCCCCTCGCTGCCACGGGTCGGGATCCGGTGTTAGTCGGGCGGATTCGCCGGGATCCCGGTGTGCGCTCGGGGCTCGCGCTCTTCGTCACGGGCGACAACCTGCGTAAGGGCGCGGCATTGAATGCGGTGCAGATTGCAGAGGAGTGGGTCGCCCAGGAGATGGAAAGAGGGTCCTGTTCGTGATGGGAACCGCTATCGCGTCCGACAAGTCGATTCAAATTCGCGATCGGGGGGGGGCGAGATCTCCCGCCCACGACCGTGACGTCTTCAGGGCGCTCGATTCTCTGACTGGAAACGCGCCGCAGAATTGCGTAAGCAATGGCGCTTCACTACCGAGCTCTATCGAGGGGAGAGGTCGTGGCTGTAGCAAGTTCCCGTCGGCGGCGATCGCGTTCTCTCGCTCTAGCGGTACTGGCTTTGGTCTGGATCGGGGTCGTCCTCTCGAACTCTTCGGCTGCGCAGGACTCCTCGGTCGGAGATCGAGTTGGCGTCGACTCGGTCGGTGTTCCGGGAGAAGTCAGTCTCTTCGACGGCCAGCTCTCGATGCCGGTCGACATGCCGATTCCGCCGGGGCGCTCTCAGACGACCCCGAACCTGAAGCTGGTCTACTCGAGCGCGTCGGGAGACGGGCCCTTCGGCGTCGGCTGGGAGCTTCCGGTCGGGGCCATCGGACTCAACCCGAGGAATGGTGTCCCGCAGTGTGTGGGAGGGTCGCAAGTACTCGAGTACGTCCTCGAAATGCCGGGTGGCCGCCAGGAGCTCATTCATGTCGCCGGCGATCTCCATCGGGCGAAAACGGACAACTCCTTCTTCGATGCAACACTCGACGAGAGCACCAATACCTGGACGGTGAGCGATCGCTCGGGAATGAACTTCATCTTCGGTGCTCAACCCGGCGCTGCCAGCGATGCTTCGGCCCGCGTCTTCGTCGGATCCGACACGATCCTTGACCCCAACAGCTGCCACTATACGACGCGTTGGGCGCTCACCCGTGTCGTGGATCCCGTCGGAAACTCCATCGAGTACCACTACGAAAAGGTCGGGAACGTTCTCTACGTCTCCACGATCCTGTACGGCGGAAATCCCGTAGCCTCGCCAGCGATCGCGCATCCATTTCGCATCGTGTTCTCCCGGACCACGCGTCCGCGCGCGCAGACGCGGTTCGCTCTCGGCGCCCGTATCGATCTTGACCAGGTGGTCGAGACGGTCGATATCGAGTGGAGGTCGAATCCGGCAGCATCCTTTGCGCAGCTTCGAACGTTCACGCTCGCGTATTCCCACCGTGATGGCGGAAGCGTGGCTCTCCTGTCAGCCGTGGAGGGGACCGGCTTTCCCACTCGCTCGTTCGAGTATTCTTCCGATCAGCTCCAGCTCGGCCCTCCTATCGCCGTTGCGGATCCCGAAGGCTGGGACGATTTGCGGAGATTTGCTTCGGGCGGTCAAAGCGAGGTTCGAAGGACCGTCATGGACGCCAACGGCGACGGATTCGCCGATGTCGTCGATGCGAGCGGAGGCGGCTCGGGCTGGAGGATCGGATTCGGGTCGGCGGCGGGAGGAGGGGCGACGGGAACCTGGACGGGAACAGCTCAACTTCCCTTCCGGGATACCTTTCGTCGGTCGAATTCGTTGACGACCGGCGGGACTCGCACCGTCTTCATCGAGACGATGGATCTCACTGGCGATGGCCTGATCGACTACATCGACGCGAGGACGACGCCGTGGATCGTCTATCCCGGTCGCTGTATCGAAGTGTCGGGAGCGCAGAGTTGTGGATTCGGTGCTCCGGCTTCTTGGGCGGCGCCGCAAGCGAACCTGGAAGAGTCGTTGGAGAGCAACTACCAGAGAACATCAAGTTCGTCGCTGACGTGAACGGAGATTCACTCCCGGACTACGTAGTCACGGGAATCGGGGACACCTCGCCGTGGAGCGTCTATCTGAACACCGGCGTCGGATTCTCAACTTCTTCGGTGGATTTCGGAATGATGGGACCCATCCGTCGCCAATATGTCGGAAGCTTTGGAACCGCCAATCCGGACGAGACGAGTCAGGATCTGTTCGATTTCAATGGCGATGGCCTTCCCGATATCGTCTCGAACGCCGACTATCAGGCACCCAATCCCTTCAATCCGGCGGTCGGGGTTTCACGGACCCGCCAAACGATCCTCGACGCTTCGGGAAACGTGGTTCAGTACGTCCATATTGACGATCTTCTATGCAGTGAGGATCAAGTTTGTCCCGGCCTGATTCCGCCGGGCGGCGGATTGATCGATACGCTCGAAGTCTTTCTGAACAATGGGCATGGCTTTGAGCCGGCCGTGTTTTCTCCGCTTCCGAAGCTTTCAGAGAGTGAACCGCCCTACTGGGGCGGTTATTTGCGCTACGCAGACGATCAAGGGGACGTTCTTCAGGATTTTCTGGACGTCACGGGCGACGGACTGCCTGATCTCGTGACGACCGAGAGCGGCGGAGCGACTTGGCGCGTAAGCGTCAATGTAGGATCGGGTCGTCTGTCGGATGACGCGCTCGAGATTCCAGCCGGCGGAAACGCCAGCGCCGCCCGCTCGCCCATGGTTCTGGCTGGCGCCTCCGGGCCGATCCGGGACATGCGGAGTTCGGGGACGCTACAACGCGGCGAAATGCAAGATTGGAATGGCGACGGTCTGCCGGATCAGGTCGTCGGCGGGAATGGCGCCTGGACGATGCGGCCGATGGAATCCAGTGCTGGGCCGGGAGCCACGACCCGTCCGTGGCTTCTCGAGCTCGCTCGCGACGGCGTCGGAGGAGTTTTCGAGGTCGAGTACGTCTCGTCGGGAATCTTCCCGCATACTGGTGGGGATGCAGTTCCCGATCTGCCTTTTCCGCTTTGGGTCGTGGGCGCGACCCGCCAGACGGACGGGACCTGTACGCCCCCGGTCGGCATCGATGTTTTCGATCCTGGATCAAACCCTTGTATCGAAGCCGGGAACGAGCGGGTCCGCTACTTCGAATACGCCAACGGAGCCTATGACGCTCCGACTCGTCAGTTTCGCGGCTTCGGGGAAGTGACCGAGATCGACGTATTCGGCAACCGGGTCGTCAACGCATACTACCAGGACGAGCATCGCCGCGGCCGGCTGCTTCGATCGGAAGTTCGGACGGCCGGCGACGAGCACATCGTTCGCTCGACATCCAACGTCTGGTTGACGCAGCCCTCCGCTTTGTCGGACGGCCGGACGCAAGTCTATCTCGCCGAGAGCGTCACGGAGACGAGTGACCTGCTGCCGGAGGGATCGTCCGGCGCGGTCTGTCTCGTCAATCGAAATCGCCCCCCGGACGCCTGGGGCAGGGTATCGCACGCGTGTAGCCTCAGCTGTGCGAGTGATCCGGGAATGTCGTCGGCAGGGGACGATGCGTGCGATGGCGCCCCGATTGGGCAAGTCGACACGATGACTGAATGGGCCAATCCGCAGTCCGCGTCCCATTTCGTTCGGGAACGACCTCGTCGCGTACGGACGGAGTACATTGCCGTCGATGGTTCGAGGCAGACGCTCTCCGATCAGTCTTTCTACTACGACGGTGTGCTGGGAGACCGCGATTCGGCGGCCGGATTCGGCACGACGACGTTCGGATTGGTCAAGAGGATCGAATCGGAAGTCGGCTCCTCGCATCTCGGGAGCGGGCTCAAGAGCATTACGAAGACGGCCTACGACGATATCGGCAATGCGATCGAGATGGAGGATCCGAGTGGTCTCGTTTCGACGGTGAGTTTCGATCCGCAGTTCGCTCTCTATCCGTCGAACCGAATCACATACATTGCTGGAGTTCCGACCTATTCGTCGGCCACGGTCTACGATCTGCGCTTCGGGAAAATCATCGCGAACATCGATCTCAACGGTCGGGTCACGTCCTACGAATACGACGTACGCGGACGATTGATCTGCGAGACGCTGCCCGGAGACGATCCGGCACATTGTCACGATTCAGGTTGGCCGTTTTCTCGAACGATCGAATATCACTACGTCGACGGGGTCCAGGGCGGGGTCTATCCCGCTTCGTTGTCCTTCGTGGAGACTCGCCGTCGACATCCAGACGCCAGCGGCGGATTCCTCGTTTCCCGCCAGTACGTCGACGGGCTTGGGCGTGCTCATTTCAACATGTCGGAACGGATCGTCGAGTCGGACACGATTCCGAGCACGATCATCGCGGGTCATGTCCGCTTCGATGCGGCGGGACGGGTCGAGCACCAGTACCCGCCGTACGTGCTCGTCGGGGGAGCCGTCTCGGCGTTTCCGCCCGGGGTTCCCACGACGACGACCTACCTGTTGAATGGAACCGCTCTCGTCAATCCGCTGGGTCGAGTCGGCGTCGTCGACCCGCCCGACGCGACTCGGCAGACCTTCGTCTACGCCGGTCGTACGACGACGACTCGAAACGCAAGAAATGATACAGCCATCGAAGTTGTGGACGACTTCGGGCGTGTGATCCGGCGGGAATCCGGTGTCGGATCGACGAACCCAGCGGTGTCTTCATTCACCCATGACGGAATGGGGCGGGTCCTCACGGAAACTTTCGGCGACGACGCCTCGACGGAGATCGAAAATTTCTATGACCTCCTGGGGCGGCGGATCACGACTGTCGACCCCGACTCGGGAACTTGGAAGTTCGGCTTCGACCCCATCGGAAGCCTCGTCTTCCGGGATACGCCGGCAGCAAATCAGTCGATCTACATGTGCCACGATGCTATGCATCGGATCGAGAAGCGATGTGTCCGATCGATCGCGGATGCCTACGATTCGACGGTGTGCAGCTCGGGATGTCAGAACACCGAGATCGAGTCGCAATACACTTACGATGAGACCGCTAATGGGAGCTTCGGGATTGGGCGGCTGAGTTCCGTGGTTGACGAATCCGGATCAGCTTCATTTCGTTACGACGCTCGCGGTCGCGTCGTATACGAGTCGAAGACGATCCTGGATCGAACCGCGACTTTCGAATACGGATTTACCTCGGCGGGACAGCTCGATTGGATCGAGTATCCGGACGGCGAAATCGTCTCCTATCACTACCGCGGCGATGGATCGATCGCCTCCGTCGACAGCGTCGATGCGACGTACGCTTCGTCACTTCAATTCGATCTCCATGGTCGAGCATCGCGATTGGAACGCGGTAACGGAGTCGTCGACGAAATCGACTATTTCGACGAACTCGATGGATCGAGGCTGCAGTCCGTGAGCGTCAGCAGCCTGGGCGTCCCCACGCCGCATTTGAGCCTGGCCTATCAATACGACAACCTGGGCAAGCTCGCGCAGGTGATCGACGCGCGAAACGCATCGGGGGCGCTGTCGAACGACGCCATCTATGCCTACGACTCGGCGGGTCGCCTGGAATCACAGACAGGAACGGCCGGGGCCTTGTACGACTTCTCTTATGTTTACGATTCACTCGGAAATCTCACTCAGAATGGGTCGACGAGCATCGCTTACGACAGTGCACGACCACATCAGATCCAATCCATCGATGGGATCGCCGTCGCTTACGATGCGAATGGGAATCGGAAGACGAGAGGAGCGCATCCAACCACAGGAGCGGCCGAATCCTACGTCTATGACGCCCTGAATCGGATGATTGCGGTTCATGACGCAGGCGTCGTCAGTCACGCGACATTCTTCATGTACGACTTTCAAGGGCGACTCGTCGCCGACGTCACATGGGAGAACTTCTCCGAGACCCCGAATGCCTTCTACTATTCCAGCCTTGCGCGCGCAGAGGCGGGTGACCTGATCAAGGGAATTTTCGCTGGGGATCTGCTGATCGCGGAACGGCCGGTCTGGGCGCCCGAGTTTTCGACTGGAGTAACAGGCGTTCCAGAGCCCGTGATCGTCTCGTTGATCGTCTCCGGATTCCTGGGATTATTGATGCTCGTCGGATTCGCAGGGGGGCCGCTGAATCTCGGCCGCAAGCGTCTCGTTTCCGGGGCAATCGGGACGGCACTCCTGTACTTCGTCGGGCTGGGCGCCCCGTTCGTCGTTCTCGCAACGCCCGCTGGTGCTCAGCAGCAGGGCTCGGGTCCGGATCGGATCACCCACTTGCACTTCGATCATCTCGGATCGACGCAGGCGATCACCGACTCCACGGGTCAGCTGACACACCAGGTGCGATACGACCCATACGGGCGAGTGCGCGGTCGTTTCGATGGCAGCGGCGGGAGTGTGGCTGCCGGCGTTGGAACTCGACAGGAGTTCGCTGGGTACACGACGGATGTCGGGTCGGGTCTGCAGGTTGCCGGTCTTCGGGTGTTCGACCCATTGACCGGGCAGTTCTTGCAGGGGGACCCGGCCGAAGAGTTCGCGAGTCCGTACTCATACGGGCCGGGCGACCCGATCAATGGAACAGATCCGACCGGCGCTTCCTGGGAGGCGATCGTGTTTTTGGTTGGTCTGGCGCTGGTCGTGGCGAACTCGATTTACGTTGGCGTCACGACGGGAAGCGCGGTTCAGGCGTTCACCGCCTTCTCCGCCGGGGTCATGCAGCTCTTCTTCGCAGCGGCGATCGTCTCTCCAGCAGTCTCTTACGTGGTCCACGGGAATCAACAATCCAGTGGTCGGCTACGGCGTACAGACTGCGTCGATCGGATTCGGGTTATATGGGACGGCGGATGCGGCGGCGTCGGGGAACGTGATCGGAGCGATTTCCTTCGGCGTGAACACGGCGTTGGCGGTTTTCGCCGTGGCGCATTTGGCCTCGCGAAGCTCGAGTGAAACAGTCAGTGGGAACGCCATTGAGTCCCAAACTAATCCTTCCGCTTCGAGCAATGATTCCGCGGGCGGCGTGATCCTTCAGAGCAATGAGGTCCCATTCACGAGATCGGGTAGTGCATCTCCTGAGAATCCGTTTCACTTGACGATCGAAGAGGCTTCTCGAGGTGTCGGTGTTTCCGTTCAGCAATCAGATGAGAATCCAGTATTAGGAAGGATTTCGGCGATAGAACGGACCGTGGATGGAAACCTGACTTCGGAGACCGCGATAAAGATCGGACCATCGTTCGACGGCCAGTTGCGGTCCAGCTCCGTAGTTGTCTCGCCATTGGGAGGGCAGGTACAGCGAAGCGTGACGATCAGCGTAACGTTGGACGTTGGTAGCGCTCGCGTCACGGTGTCGGGTGCTCAACGTCGCATTGGAGTGTTCCCAGACACGAGTAATGTTGCGTCTGTCCGATAACCTCCGGAGAGATCTCATGAAATCAATTGGTAGTCGTTTGCTTCCCATCACTCTTGGTTTGATGTGCTTGATTGCCCGGCAGGTAGTCGGCGCTGAGTCAGAGACTGGATTGGTGGGAGCCGAATGCCAGATGAGTCGCGAGGTTGCGGTCAGTGTGTATGACGAAAGGTCGACGCCGCTATCTCGAGACGACGATGCGACAGTGTGTCTATGTGCTGCTGCAGTGGTGCGCGGAATTGAGGGATATGGACCCCCGGCTGAGTTCGAATTGATCGAACGAGCTATCGCCTCAGCTAGGGCTCGCGGGCAGGCGGCGCTGGTCGCGGATTCTCTTCTTGCCCGCGCCGCGTTCCACTCCAGGCAGGAGAGCATGGTGTTGTTTCTTGAGGACTGGGACGAGATCGCTGATTTGAAGCGTACTCCGGGAGGGGGCGGCCGAGTTCTTCAGCTTTCTCCAGAACTGAACAGATTTGCACGCGCAGCGTATGAAGCGGGGGATCTCGATCTCGCCGTAGAACTTGTGTCTCGGCTCGAACCTTGGTTGGATGGTCGATACGATGCTGGTTTTGATGAACCGGATTGGCTTCCAGAACTCTATGCTGACGCAGGAGAAGCGAAGCACGCTGAAGAGATCCATCGAAGCCGAATCGAGAATGCCCAAGCGTCTGGGAGTCCTCTTAGGATGGCTGCTCGCCTCGACCGCTATGCGACTTTCCTCGAATCTCAGGAGAGAATGAAGGAGGCGAGCGTTGTTCGGGGGCAGGCAGCAGCAAAGCGACAGGAAGCGAATCGCGAGCAGTGCTCGGAGGAGTTCTGGGGGAAATAGCGAAGCCGTCTGACGTCAGGGGGCCCAGCGTAGATCCCTGGATGGATCTGGTCCGCCCGCGGCCGACGCGGCGACGGCGCGCGAGAATTTCGAGAACGCAAGAGATCGGACGCTGAACGCTCTCACGCGAAAGCGAGGGAGGCTCGATGTTGGAGTGGCGGAGCGCGACGTCTCTGGCGGATGGAGATCTGTCGAATTCGAGCTTGTGGAGGACATTCCGGGTGCGGTTTCGGACATTACGTTCACGAGGACCGAAAACGGGGTGCTCTCGGATATCAAAATTCGCGTTGATTTCCAAGGCGCGGCGACGCCTGGAGAGGCGTTTTCCTCGATTGGGCACGAACTTGGTCATCTCAATCCGAGAGTAGACGCCCTCTCTCCAACTCCCGGAATTCCGGGGCGTCCTTGGACCTCGCCCCAAGAGCAAGCCGCAGAAAGGTACGGCGACCGGACGCGGAGGTTCTTTGGACTCTAGAGCCCTTATGTTTATCGCGATCGCGCTATCGATCTTGGGATGCTCCGAACATCTACAAGCCGTGCGAGAGGAATGGAAGTTCTCGTCACTTGAAGGTCATGGATACCGTGTGCGATTCACAGACGGTGGAGGACTCGACGTGTCTGTCAATGACGTAACTTTGGTTTCCAACGCATGTGACGGTGTTGAGTCATTCGTCGTCTGCTCGAGCAACCGATACTTGCCGCTAGTGATTCCTCGAGAGGAGCCGTCGATTAGCGAGTCTTGGACCTACGGAGGTCGCCGTCATCAACTTCTGACAGTCGTCGACGCAGTCGATCTGCTGGGTCTTGATTTGTCAGACATCCTTGTGATCGATTCGGTTGCCGATGATTCGAGAGGGCAGGCGAGTGGTCGGGGTCCACAGTTCCGCTTCTTTTTCTCCTATTCGGATGGGTTGATCGCTTTTGTTGAAATCCACGATCAGTCTGCAGCTGCGACGTATCTCGTGAATAGGCTGCCGTCGATCGGCGCTGCAACGGCACCTTCGGGATCGAGGTAGGTATTCTCGATTTCGCGTAGAGAGAGTGCTAAGTGAAAGATTGCCGCGCTAGACTAAGAATATTCCGACTGGCAATTGAGTGAATTAGATATCGTCCGCCTGGACTTCGTCGTCGTGGCGACCGTTAGTGGCTTTGGGAATTCTCGAATTCCACCAGCACCTCCCTCCGAAACCGCTGGATCACCGGCAACGCCTCGAGCCACGGCGACGCGTCCGCCTTGTTCTCGTCGTCCGGGCAGGGGCCGCCCGCATAACCCTTCGGAATCTGGCTGTAGAGAACCGTCTCTTCGGGCCCTGCGTACATGTAGTGGTATTCGTAGCCGGGGATGAAGAGGTCTTCGTCGGCGACGACGTCGACGAGGCGCAGGCCGAAGCTCGAGAGCTCGGCCGTCAGGGCCTGGGGCGGAATGATCCAGACGTGCTTCGGACCGTGGATGAAGAGGTATTGGATCTTGCGATTCGTCGAGAGGATGCGGTAGCGGCGGAGCGCGCCGTGATAGAGGTGGCTCTTCGTCCGGTTGATTTCGAAGATGCCGTGCGCGAAATCCGGTTCGAAGCCCTTCGCGAATTCGAGCGAGGCGGGGTCGCCGCGGCGGCGGAAGCGGGCGATGGAGCGGCCGCCGTGGATCCGGTTCCTGGGGTCGGCGGCGGCGCGGGCGCGGGGGGCCGTGAAATCCGCGAAGGGCTCGACGCGGCTCGGCTTCGCCTGGCGCAGGACCTGGGGCAGGATCTTCGCGTCGGCGCGGGTGCGCTTCATCCGGCGGGAGCAGTCTTCGAGGGCGTTCTGCATCTCGAGGGGCAGATCCGTCGTCGACTCGATCGATTCGAGCTGGATGTAGTCGCCGTCGCGGATCTCGCGCACCGCGCCTTTGCCGATCCAGAGCGCGCCGTCGCGCTCGTAGGCCATGTGGGACGCGGCGCGCCAGACGAGCGAGAGATCCTTGTAGAAGATGCGCGCGAAGGCTTCGCGCTTCCCGTTGCGGCGCGGCGGCGGGACGACCCAGGCGACGCAGAAGCGCAGCTCGGGGTTCTGGCGAATCGTCGAGAGGAAGAACTCGCTGCCGAAGAGCGTGAACCGGAAACGCGGCGCATAGCCCCGCGCGAGCAGGCTCTTCGGCCGCCTTCGCGCGGCGCCGGCGACGCGGAGGGTCATGCCGTCCGCGATCAGCGCTTCGAAGGCGCGGGCGACGCGGGCGGGGCTCTCGGGCGCGAGCTCGCGGCTCGCGACCGGCCCGCCGCTCGAGCCATCGCGGCTCGCATCGCTGGCCGGTCCGGCCGGTCCGGCCGGTCGGGCTGATCCGGCAGATCCGGCAGATCGGGTGGATCCTGCAGATCGCGCAGCGCGGGCGGTTCGGGTCGATCGGGCGGAGGCTTTCGCGGTCACTCGGATTTCCTTTCGAGATCGGGGCTCGATTCGGGCGGGGCCGCCGGCGAGGCGTTCGCGGGCGTTCCCTCGACGAAGATCGGGCTCGACCAGGCGACGCCGCCGTCGGCCTGGACGATGCGGACATAGTGAAACTCGCCGGACCGGAGCGGCGGGATGCGGCGCTCGAAGTCGAGGGAGCGGGCGCCGGGCTGGGGCGGGTCGAGGGCGGCGACGTGGCCGGTGCGCACGAGATCGATGCGCTCGATCGGAGCAGTCGCTTCGAAGCGGATGCGCAGATGATGCTCGGCGGAGCCGGGCGCGAGCAGGCCGCCCATCGGGACGCCGTCGATCGAGACTTCGAGCCAGGCGCGGATGCCGTTGGTCGCGAAGGTGCGGCGTGTCTTCAAGGCGGTGTGGAGGCTCGCGCGATCGAGTCCATCGGCGAAGAGGCCCGCGAGGCCGCCCTGGCCGGCGGCGATCTGGGCGAGGCCGGGATGGCCGTCGTGGGAGTCGCCGCTACCGATGAAGCCGAGGCGCGCGCCGCGGCGAAGGACGTCGCGGACGAAGTTCCCCTCGAAGGCGCCCGCGACGGGCGAGGACGAGTCTGCGGCTTCGCTCATGCCGTGGACGGAGGCGATCTCGGTGATGGGCTCGAGCTCGGGATCGGGCGCGAAGTTCCAATTCGTCGCGACGGGCTCGCCGGCGGAGTGGTGGGCGAAGGTCAGGACGGGCTTGCCGCGCAGGAAGGCCCAGAGCTCGTCGGGCCTGTCAGTCGCGGGATCGAGGGAGGAGGCGATCTCGAGGGTGTCGTCGAAGGAGAGAACGTGGCGATGGCCGTGGAGCCAGCTCGTCCATTCGTAGCCCGGCAGCGTTACGAAGCGGCCGGGGGCATGGTAGGCGCGGACGAGGGCGAGGATCGCGGCCTGGCGGTCGGGATTTTCGTCGAGGGGATCGAGGCCCCAGTGGTCGTGGTCCGTCAGGGCGATCGCGTCGAGGCGGGCGACGTCGCGCGCATAACGGAAGTAGTCGTCGGGGGTCCCGGTGCCGTCGGAGAAGCGCGTATGGCCATGGAGATCGGCCCAGTAGAGGCGCGTCGCGGACCGGCGCACGACGATCGGCGGCAGATCGGCATGGAGCTGCGCGAGCGCGCCGACGCCGCGGACGGCGAGACGGAGCGTCCCCTCCGCGGCAGGGGCGACGAGGCGGAGGCGATGGGGCGCGTCGGCGGCGGCGACGCTCTCTCGCTCGCCGAGGCCCGAGGCGGGCTCGATCGTCGCGCTGGGCAGGGAGCGGACCTCGAAGCGGGCGCGGGCTTCACCGGCGGCGGCTGGAGCTTCGGGCCAGTCGGCGCGGTTGCCGGCGGCGTCGACGAGGGCGAGCTGGAGCTCGAAGGGCTCGCCCGGCGCGAGCTCGGCGGGGCTGAAGGCGACGAGCTCGGCGGGGGCGCTCGCGAGGATGTCGACGAGCAGGCGATCGGCGAGCCAGGCGCGCTGGCCATCGCCGTTGGCATCGAGGCCGATCCGCAGCTCGGAGCCGCGCTCCGCATAACGATCGACGACGGTGCCCGCAGGCCCGGCGCCATAGACGATCTCGATCCGCTCGCCGGAGGCGAGGGGGCGGCCCTCGATCTGGAACGCGCCGGGCAGCTCGCCGGGGACGAATTGGACGGGGCGGGCCGCTTCGCCGGACGCCTCGGCGGGCGCCGCCATCGGGTCCGAGCTCGGCGACGCGACGATGCGCAGGGTCGTGTAGCCCGGCGCAGCCGGATCCGCGGCTTGTGCACCCGACCAGAACCAGAACGGATCGGGCAGCACGAAGATCGATCCGCCCTCGACGATGCCCGGCGCACCGACTTCGAACCCGATCGTGAAGCGCTGGCGACTCGAGGCCGGGAGCTGCGGTCTCGCCTCCGCGCCGCTGCGCCGGATCGGGGCGCCACCGATCGCAGTCACCGACTCGAGCCAGGCGCGCCCCGCTGTGTCGGCGGGATCGATGCGGATCTGGCGCTCGGCGAGCTGGCGCCAATGGACCTCGGGCTTGGCATTGGGCGACAGGGTCGGATGCTGCTCGGCCCAGTCCGCGGGCAGCTCGAACCAGGGGGCTTCGGGCAGGAGCGGGCCCTTTGCGCCGGCGCCGGCGCCGGATTCGGCACCGGCATCCGGGGCCCGACCGGCCTCCGCGGCCAGTCCCGCATCGGTCTCGCCCGGGTCCGCCGGCTTGCAGCCGGGTCCGGCGGCCAGGCCGAGAACGCAGGCGACGAAGCCGGCGGCAGCGAGCGGTGCGAAGCGGGCTCTTTTCCCGTGGGGCAGGGGGCGGCGAGGTCGTGACGGCTCGGCGGGAAGGAGTCCTCCTTCCTTCTTTATGGCTAAGGCGAGCTCCGGATCCGTCCGTTGAGACCGGCAACGTTTTGCGGCCTGGTGGCAGGGGAGCTCGGCGAATTGGGCTGGCTGAAGACGATCCCGATCGTGAGTGTGCTGCTCGCCGTGGGCCTCGCGGCCGCGCCGTTCGCGATCGATCCGGCGCGCCATTGGGGCGATCGCTACGAGCGCGCGGTCGAAGAGGCGCGCGAGATCCTGGCTCGCAACCCGCGCCTCGCGGTCGACGCCGACGGCGCCCGGGTCCTCGATCCGGAATGGCTCGGCGAGCTGCGCGCGGCGGCGGAAGAATCCCAGGCTGGCGCCGAGATCGACCTGCCTACGCGCATGGTCGCGCGCTCGCAGTCGCAGCTCGATGGATTTCTCGCCCAGGCCTACGAAGCGCGCCGGCTCGCGGATCCGCCCTGGCGACTCGGCGTTCTCGACGGCGAGACGCCTGCGCGCAACTACTGGGCGCATGCGTTCGTCCAGACGAATCCCGCCAGTCTGCTGCTCATGCTCGCCGTGCTGCTGATCGTCGCTGCGCCCCTCGAGCGCAGCTGGGGATCGCTTCTCTTCGCGGCGTTCGCGCTGATCTCGATCCCGCTGAGCGCCCAGGGCCATCGCCTCCTCGATGCGTCGAGCGGCGTCCCGTGGAGTGGTCCGTCGGGGCTCGCCGCGGCGATCGTCGGAGCCTACTTCATCCGCGGACTCGGTGGTCATTTCCTCGTGCCGGGCGTCGTCGTCTTGCCGGTCTGGCTCGCCATCGAGGCCTTCGTGGTCCGGGGCTTCTGGCTCGACGATCTGTCGGCGGTGTCCTGGGCGACGCTCTGCGGCGCGATCGGCTTCGGGGCAGGCGTCGCCGCGCTGCTCCGACTGCTCGGGGTCGAGCAGAAGCTCGACGCACGGGCCGCGCGCCGGCAGCCGAGCGGTCCGAATCCGATCCTCGCGCGCGTCGCGCGGCTGCGTTCGGACGGCGATCCGCATCAGGCGTTCGAGCTCATCCAGGCTGCCTGGCGCGAGAATCGGAGGGACGAGGAGATCGCGGACCTCTTCTTCGCGATCGCGGCCGAGCTCGGCCAGCCCGAGGCCGCAGCCGAGGCGATCCTGCCCGTGCTCCGATCGGCGCTGAAGGCGGGACAGCTCGACCGCGCGCTCGGCTATTGGCTTCTGCTCGCGACGCGCCGCTGCGGGGTGCGACTCGAGCCGACGGCGGCGGTCCGGCTCGGCGAGGCCCTGCTCGACGCGGGGCATCCCGACGAAGCGGTCTTCACACTGCGTTCGGCTCTCGATGCGGGCGCCTCGACCGCCCAGGCGGTCCGGATCCTCAACGTCGCCCGCGACCTCGATCCGAGCCTGACCCGGCGCGCTGCCTCGGTCGCGCTGGCGGATCCCGGACTCGAAGCGTCGACGCGCGCCCGACTGGCCCCCCTCGCCGAGATCGCGATCGAGGACGTCGTCGCCTCGAATCCGGCGCCGCCGCGCGCGATCGCGGACAACCGCCTCGACCGCAGCATCGAGGCCGAGCATCACGCGATCGAGCGGACCGTCTTCCCCGACGAGCCGAGCCCGGATCTGGACCCCCGGCTCGAGGAGCAATCGCTCTTCGGCGACGCGCTCTCCGAAGACAGCCTCACGGTCGATCCGGCGAGCGCGTCTTCCGGGCCGGATCTCTCGGAGGCGACGCCCTCCGACGTGCTCTCCCACTGGAACGATCGCGGCGCACTCTCCGCGGACGCCCTCGACGCGCCGGCCGAAGCGACTGCGATCGGGAGCATCGATGGAGATCTGCTCGAGACGACTTCGCCCGGTTCCCCGGGCGATCTGTTCGGCGACGACGACATCGATTTCCTCGATCTCGAGGCCGACGTCACCGACTCGGACCAGACCCCGCTGCTCGATGCGAGCGACGAGCTGACGAGCCCGATGGCGAAGGCGGCGCGCGCTGCCGCAGACCCGGACGGGGATGCGACGGTCATGATCGCCGCGCAGCCCGCGTCCGGCGCGGCGGCCGATCATGCGCCCGTCCGGCCGACGCGCGCGCTGCTGCGTTCGCTGCGCGCGATCGACGCCGTCCCCGTCGAGGCGACGCGCGAGGCGGTCGAGATCGACACCGACGGCCGCGGCAAATCCCGCCTGCCCTACACACGCATCGAGGCGATCGCCGTCGCGGCGGTCCGCGGCCTCGGAGCGCAGCCGGTGCTCGTCGTCGACTGCATCCTCAACTGGCGCGACGACATCGGCTCGCCGCTCAAGCTGATCCGCTTCCGGAGCGACCGTTTCGACGCGGCGGCGATCGGCGTCGCGGAGGTCGGGGCGAGCCCCGCCGCGGCGCTCGGCCGCTGGGCAGCGCAGCTCCAGCGCGCCTCGGGCGCGGTCGCACTGCCCTCGGAGGCCGCGCTCTCCGGGCGCTTCCCGGGCTTCGATTCGCTCGAGGTCTACGAACGGGACGTCCTCGGGGCCGAGCGCGACGGGCCGCGCTGAACCGGGCTGAGAGGCTGTGAAGATATCGTCTCGGTCGCGTCGCTTGCGGCGGCGGCCCCCGTCTAGGAGCCTGACCCAAGATCCGCCCGAAGGCGAGCGTGATCGG
>CAZFKD010000013.1:0-3057 GCA_964519695.1 uncultured Spirochaetaceae bacterium | reverse complement strand
GGTCGACGCCGACCGGGCAGTGGTCCGAGCCCCGGACCTGGGGCTCGATGAAGGCGCTGCGCACGTATTCCATCGCCGAGGGCGAAGCCAGCACGTAGTCGATCCGCCAGCCGATGTTCTTCTCGCGCACCCCGAAGCGCTGGCTCCACCACGAATAATGGCCCGGCCCGGGCTCGAAGGCGCGGAAGGTGTCGACCCAGCCGGCGGCGATCCAGCGGTCGAGCTCTTCGCATTCCTCGGGCAGGAAGCCCGAGGTCTTGCGGTTCTCCTTCGGGCGGGCGAGATCGATCTCTTTGTGGGCCGTGTTGAAGTCGCCCATCACGAGCACGTGCAGGCCATCCCTTCGCAGCGCCTCGATCCGCTCGAAGAGCGCGCGGTACCAGTCGAGCTTGAAGGGCACGCGGTCGTTGCTGCGATCCTTGCCGGAGCCGTTCGGGAAATAGCCGTTCGCGACGACGAGACGGCCGAAGCGCGCGAGCTGGATCCGGCCCTCGTCGTCGAGATGCGGCGCGCCGAGGGAGGTCTCGATCGCATCGGGCTTGCGGCGGGCGAGCAGGCCGACGCCCGAATAGCCCTTCTTCGCAGCGGCGACGTAGTGCTGGTGGTAGTCGGAGAGGGCGCCGAGCTCGCTCGGAATCGCATCGAGCCCGGCGCGGACCTCCTGCAGGCCGACGATCTCGGCCCGCGCGTCCGCGAGCCAGTCGACGAGGCCCTTGGAGACGGCGGAGCGGATGCCGTTCACGTTCCAGGAGTAGACGCGGACGGCCCTGCTCGATTTCGTCCGGGAGGCCGAGTCCGCCTGCGCTTTGCCGGCGACCTTCGGACTCGCGGTCGATCGGGTCGCCTTGCGAGCGGGCATGGAGAGCATCCTATCGGGTGGCGAGCGCGGGAGATCGGCGTCGTGAAGCAGGACGCTACCGAAGCGAAGGTCGCCGATTCAAGGCGCGCCAGCGCCGCGGGCACCCGTAGCCCCTGTGGATGGAGCATCGGATCGCGGAGCTGAGGGTCGCATGGTCGAGTCATGCGGGGCGCACCGTTCTTGACGGAGGTGATCAGGCGGAGGGCGTAGTCGCGCGCGACTCGATCAGCCGAACCCTGGTCGTCTGCTGCCGTGGGGGACGTTCGGCCCCGAACGCCGCGACCCGATTGCCCTCGTATTCACGTGGACACCGGTACCCGGGTCGCCGTAAGTCGCGTGACGCGACAATCTCGTGATCGTTCCTCTCGTCCCGTCGATGCGGTCCCGGCGGATGCCTCGCCGTCGCCGACTCCGTTCGCCACGAGCCCGAGAAGACCCTCCTGCACGAAACCATCCGCGCAGAGCTCGTCCCCTTCCTCGCCCGCGCGAGATCGGAAGGCGCGCCCGTCGCGCGCTTCGTCGAGCGGGAGATCCGCGCCTATCTCGAGTGCGGCGTGCTGGCCCACGGCTTTCTCCGCGTCCACTGCGATGCCTGCGGCCACGACCGGCTCGTCGCCTTCAGCTGCAAAGGCCGCGGCTTCTGTCCATCGTGCGGCGGTCGCCGCATGGCCGACACCGCGGCCCACCTCGTCGACCGGGTGCTCCCCGAGGTCCCGATCCGGCAATGGGTCCTCACGCTGCCGTATCCCCTCCGCTACCGCTGCGCCTGGAACGCGAGGCTCACGAGCGAGGTCCTGCGCTGCTTCCTGCGTTCCGTCTTCGCGGACCAGCGGCGCCGCGCGCGGGAACTCCTCGGCATCCGCAAGGGACTGTGCGGCTCGGTCACGTTCATCCAGCGCTTCGGCTCGGCCCTGAACCTCACGCCCCACTTCCATACGCTCGTCCTCGACGGGGTCTACACCGGGCCGTCGCATCGCCCGGGAGAGTTCGCGGCTCTTCCACCTCCCGAGACCGAGGACGTGGCACGCGTGCTGGCGGGGACGGCGAGGCGCATCCTGCGTCTGCTCGAGCGCAGGGGCGTCGACGAGGAGGTCGATCCGCTTAACGCCGACGATCCCCTGATGGCGATGCTCGGGGCGGCCTCGATCCGTTCGCGGATCGCGACGGGTCCCGAGGCGGGAGAGCCGTGGCGAAGGCTCGGGGATCGGGTGGAGCCGGGGGAGGAGGACGAGGCAGGCGTCGAGGCCATGTCGGCTATTCCGCCCCGCTGTGTTCGTCAGGGCGGCATGAGTCTTCACGCCGACGTGGCCGTCCCGGCACGTGATCGACAGCGGCTCGAGCGGCTCTGTCGTTATGTCGCCCGCCCGCCCCTCGCCCTGGGTCGGCTCGAGGCGATGACCGATGGTCGACTCGCCTATCGGCTCAAGACGCCGTGGCGAGACGGGACGACGCATGTCGTGATGGAGCGGCGCGAGCTGCTCGAACGCCTGGCGCCGCTGATCCCGCCGCCGAGGGCGCATCAGGTTCGCTACCACGGGATCCTTGCGCCGTGTGCGAGCGGTCGGGACCGGGTGGTGCCGGCAGGGCATGATGAGGCGGAGGCAACGCTGTGTTCTTCGTCCGCGTCGGAATTGGATGTCGGGTCGACCGGCGCTGCCGACGGGGAAGGGGACGACGAGACACTCGTTGGCCGTGCTGCTTCCCTCCTACGACCCGAACGAAGCGAATCGCTTCCGCGTCGCATCGCGTGGGCGGATCTACTGAAGCGTGTCTTCGAGGTCGATGCGCTGCGTTGTCCGGCATGCGGCGGACGGATGAGGCTGCTCACCGCGATCACGGATCCGAGCGTGGCGCGTCGGATCCTCGAGTGTCTTGCGCTTCCGCCTCGGGCTCCGCCGTTGGCACTGGCCCATGAGATCGATCCTGAGCCCACCGTAGGTGACGGCGCGTCCGAGCCGGCGCTCGCAAACGCGCAATCAGATCCGGGCTTCGAGTTCGACCAGACGCTGTCCGCGGACCGGGCCCCAGACGACGTTTTCTGAGCGGTGGGGCTGCGGCGGTGGGGAACTCTCGTCCTCGGGATGGTGATCCTGCGGGGGTCGGTGGTTCGGCCGGCCGCGGACAGGCGGGAAAGCTTGAATCCGTCCCCGAACGGGGCCCCAGAAGGGCAAGTTGACCTATATGAACCTATCGGTGGT